>CAYOBD010000212.1:0-4212 GCA_964402005.1 uncultured Eggerthellaceae bacterium | reverse complement strand
ACGACCAGATGCCCGGCGAGACGTTCGGCTACCAGATATCGAACCCTCCCTACGGCGTCGACTGGAAGAAGTCCCAGGCGGCCGTCAAGAAGGAGAGCGAGAAGCTCGGCTTCGCGGGCCGCTTCGGCGCGGGGCTCCCACGCATATCCGACGGGCAGCTGCTGTTCGTACAGCACATGGTGTCCAAGATGCGCCCGCCCGAGGAGGGCGGCGGACGCATCGCCGTGTTCCTGAACGGCAGCCCTCTCTTCACCGGAGCTGCCGGCTCTGGCGAGAGCGAGATACGCCGGTACCTCCTGCAGCACGACCTGGTGGACGCCATCGTCGCCATGCCCAACGACTTCTTCTTCAACACCGGCATCGCCACCTACATCTGGGTGCTCGACAACACGAAGGAGGCAAGGCGCAAGGGCAAGGTGCAGCTCATCAACGCGAACGGCATCTACACGAAGATGCGCAAGAGCCTGGGCTCCAAGCGCAACGAGTTCACCGACGCACAGATCGCGCAGATCGTGGGGCTCTACGAGGCGTTCGAGGATGCTGACCCGAAGCTTTCCAAGGTGTTCGAGAACGACGACTTCGGCTACGTGACCGTAGACGTGCGCCGCCCGCAGAGAGACGAGGCCGGCGAGGTCGTGCGCGACAAGAAGGGCCGCCCCGTCGCGGACAGGGACCTCAACGACACCGAGAATATCCCGCTGACGGAGAGCGTTGAGGAGTACATGGCCCGCGAGGTGTTGCCCTACGCGCCCGACGCTTGGATCGAGCCCCGTAGGCAAAAGAAGGGCCAGCTGCTGGAGCTTCGCGATGGCGGCACGGTGGGCTACGAAATTCCCTTCACGCGCCACTTCTACGAGTACACGCCCCTACGTCCGAGCGCGGAGATCCTCGCCGAGATCCGCGAGCTGGAGGCGGGCATCGCCGAGAAACTGCAGAAGGCAGGACTCTAACGATGTCACGCTATACAGAATACCGCGAGTCCGGAACAGGCTGGCTTGATGAGCTTCCTTCCCATTGGCAACTACGTCGCATCTCTGCGCTCTACGATGCCCGCAATGTAAAGGTGAGCGACCAGGACTACCCGCCTCTGTCTGTGACCATGCAGGGCATTGTGCCGCAGTTAGAAACGGCCGCCAAAACGCAGGATGGAGACAATAGAAAGCTAGTTAGGACTGGCGACTTCGTCATCAACAGCCGTTCGGACAGACGCGGGGCATGTGGTATATCTGCATACGACGGCTCCGTGACCCTTATCTCTAATGTGCTTGCTCCCAAAGACCGAGACGTGATGAGCACGCGATACTATTCGTATCTGTTCAGGAGCGAGGGATTTGCGGACGAGTTTTACCGCCAGGGAACGGGCATCGTTGATGATCTTTGGTCGACCAATTGGTCGCGAATGAAGAACATCCTTGTCGCATGTCCACCCCTAACCGAACAAGAGCGTATTGCTGACTACCTCGACGCCAAGACCGCCGAGATCGATGCGCTTATTTCGGACTGCGAGCGGGAGGTGGAGCTTCTGCGGGAGTACCGCAGGGCGGTCATCTCCGAGGCCGTCACCAAGGGCCTCGATCCCGACGCGCCCATGAAGGACTCCGGGGTAGAGTGGATCGGCGAGATTCCCGAACATTGGGAAGCAGGTAAATTGTTACGCCATGCGCGTCTCGAGTCGGGCCATACGCCGAGCAGGCAGCATCCAGAATGGTGGCTGGAAGAGGAGTGTACGATTCCCTGGGTTACGACAGGCGATGTTCACCGTTTTCGTGACGGCATAATGATGAGCATCGACGATACGGTTGAACACGTTAGCATAATAGGGCTCGCCAACTCATCAGCCAGATTGCTGCCTGCGGGGACTGTCGCGTTGTCGAGAACCGCATCTGTCGGCTTCTCGATTGTGCTCAACAAGCCAATGGCGTCTTCACAAGATTTTGCAGACTGGGTACCCGACGATGCGCTTGATTCCTTCTACCTCCTCTACTCGCTTCGATCGATGGATGTAGTTTTCAAGCAACTTCAGATGGGTTCTACCCATAAGACGATTTACATGCCCGATATCATGAAGCTTGCAGTCGCTTTCCCGCCGCTTGAGGAGCAACGCGCCATCGTTGATTACCTCAATGCCAAGACCGCCGGAATCGACTCCCTCATCGAGGCGAAGCGGCAGATGGCGGACAAGCTGCGCGAGTACCGAAAGTCGCTCATATCCGAGGCCGTCACCGGCAAGTTCAAGGTTCCGGGGGTGAATCGATGAAAGCATTCTCCTTGCGGAACGGCTATGTCGAGACCCGTTCAGCATTGCAATTCGAGTGCATGGATGCCCGTTTGAGGGGCGATTTGTACAACGTGCTGTTCGAGTATCTGATGGAACGGTTTGACAGCGGCACGAGGAGCTGGCTGAGGAAGGACGTGTGGGCTAAGGCATGGCACCTTCCGCTCGATCAGATCGCCTATGAGCCAGCGCTCGTCAAGAATGAGCTGAGAAGCCGTGTTTCTAATCGGTCGTGGTACGAGGTCTTCGACCTGATCGAACGAGTTGCCGCGGATCTTGCGGAAATTAAAATCCCGCAGCATCCATGGCGTGACGCATGCGATGATGCGCCTGGAACCGAGTACGACGGCTTCGCGGATGACGTGAACGAAGTCTTGGAGGACAACGATTCCGCCTACAGGCTGGTGGACGGCTTCGTCGTGGCAATAACTGACGAGAGCGAGATAGAGGCTGTAAAGGAATGCCTCGAGGCGCCTGATCGCTTCTCGGGAGCTCGCCTGCATATGGGCAAGGCGCTGAAGCTCTTTTCTGATAGGCCGGAGCCGGATTACGCCAACTCGGTAAAGGAATCGATATCAGCAGTCGAGTCGGCTGCGAAAACCGCAATCGGCGACGGAAGCGCGGGTCTGAGCAAGGCATTAAACGAACTTCGAAAAAAGCGGGAGCTCCATCCTTCGCTCACCGAGGGGTGGAAGAAGCTTTATGCGTTCACGTGCGACGAAGGCGGGGTGCGACACGCTGCTGGCAGCGAAGAGCTCCGAGTTGATTCGGCGACAGCAAAGTACATGCTCGTTAGCTGCTCGGCTTTCGTGAACTACCTAATCCAGACGTTCGGGCAAGAGGAGGCGTAGGATCAGGATGGACAATGTGAGTTATTCGGCTGTGAAGCTGCCGAAGACCACCGAGAAGAACTTCGAGAACAACGTCGAGTCGATCATGCACGATGCCGGATGGGATGTGTTCGAAGACAACGTCGAGGCCCAATCGGATTACGACCGCAAGAGGGCGTTCAAGACGGGGTCCCTCATGAGGTTCGTCAAGGAGACCCAGCCCGAAGAGTGGGCCAAGATCCAGGGCATGTACGGAGCGCAGGCAGAGGAGCGCTTTCTGAAGCGCCTCTGCGATGAGCTGGAGCCTCACGAGGACCGCGGCGGCGTCATAAACGTGCTGCGTCACGGCATAAGGATGGCCCCCGGCGCGCAGTTCCGGCTGTGCTTCTTCAAACCCGCGACGGGCAAGAACCCTGATGCAATTGCGCGCTACGAGGCCAACCGATTCGAGCTGGTGCGCCAGCTGCGCTACGGCACGCTTCCCGATGACGCGAACAACTCGGTAGACACGGTCCTGTTCCTGAACGGCATCCCCGTGGTCACCATGGAGCTGAAGAACAACCTGACGGGTCAGCGGACCGACCACGCGGTCAAGCAGTACAAGGCCGACCGCAGTCCCAAGGAGCTGCTGTTCAAGCCGAACCGCCGCGCCGTCGTGCACTTCGCGCTCGATTCGGAGACGGTGGAGATGTGCACGTGGCTCGCGACCGGCAAGTCGCGCTTCCTTCCGTTCAACATGGGCAACGGCATGAACGGCGCGGGCAATCCGGCGAACCCGGACGGCTACCGCACCGAGTACCTGTACCGCGAGATCCTCGCGCCCGACAGCCTGCTCGACATCATCCAGCGGTTCGTGCGCGCAGAGTACGACCCCGACACCAAGGTGATGAAGGGCATCATCTTCCCGCGCTACCACCAGCTGGACGCCGTGCGCAAGCTCGTCGCGGATGCGCGGGAGAAAGGAGCGGGGCAGAGCTATCTGATCCAGCACTCCGCGGGCTCGGGCAAATCGAACTCCATCGCATGGCTGGCGCATCATCTGCAGTCGCTGCACGACGCGCAGGACCAGCCGGTGTTCGACAGCGTCATCATCCTAACCGACCGGCG
>CAYOBD010000211.1:0-4259 GCA_964402005.1 uncultured Eggerthellaceae bacterium | reverse complement strand
TCGACCCAGCGCATCGAAGTGGCCGGCAATCAGATCCAGGACAACGATCTCCTGAACCGACCTTCGGATGCTTCTAGCAGATCAGCCAGTTCTTCGTCGATGTCAAGCGGCTCGATGCTCGAAAGCCTTATACGCGGGCCACAAGAGTCTTCGGTCGCAAATCGCTCTGCGCAGGTCAGCATTTCCTTCATCAGGCCCGGAAGACGCATCGACCCGTCATCGTAAGCCCCTATGTTGATGCCGGTAAGCACGATTTCGTTCACACCCGCCCTGAAGTATGCTTGGGCTTGCTCAATCGCCTTTTCGTGATCAAGGCTTGTTTGAATCGAGCGGGCAGTATGCACGATGCAATACGAGCAAGAGTTTCCGCACCCATCTTGCACCTTTATCCCCACGCGCGTGTTAAAGCCTTCACCTATGCGGATTAGCTGATCGGGCGTATGGTCCTCGCGAATACGAGATTCAAGATCCGCACGGCCGACTACTTCGATGCGCGTATCCATATCGGTGAAAACGCTTGGATTGAGCGCAGCAGCGCATCCCGTGACAACAACCCGCGCATTTTGATTTCGCGCAAGCGCCCGGCGAACGGCTTTGCGGCATTTCTTGTCAGCCTCAGCTGTGACCGTGCATGTGTTCACGAGCACGAGGTCCGCCTCTTCGAGCGTAGATTGCTCCCAGCCTTCGGCAATCAAGGCTGCCGCAGCGGTATCCGCCTCAACGCGGTTCACCTTGCATCCGATATTGAGGATATAGAAGCGGCCCATGCGCTAATTGAATGCGTCTTTGAGCTTCTGGAGCGGCGATCGGGGCTGCGAGTATTCCTCTCCCAGTTCGTTCGCGAGCGCCTCGAGCATATCGCGCTGCGTCTTGTTCAGTTTCTTTGGTATGGTCACATTCACATGTACATGCATATCACCGCGCGAATCGCCGCGGAATTTGGGCATGCCCTTGCCGCGAACGCGGACGACCTGGCCGTTCTGACAGCCTTCTGGGATGCGTACTGTGACCTTCTCGTCTTTTATGATGCCATCGATGTCGATTTGGGCACCAAGCGCGGCCTGAACCATCGAGATGTTCGCTTGCGCATGCAGCTGATCACCATCACGCTCGAAGAAATCATGCGGCTTTATTCGGCATGTGACGATCAAGTTGCCTGGGGCTGCATTGCGCAAACCCGCTTCTCCGAAGCCGGTGATGCGCAGCTGCTGCGAGTCTCGGATGCCGACTGGAACATCCACGGTAACGCGTTGGCGATCGGGGACACGACCCTGACCTGAGCATTCCGGGCATGGGTTGCTAATCGTACGCCCTGTGCCGCCGCATTTCTTACAGGTCGAGGTGGTCCGCACATCTCCGAGGAAGGTGCGTTGCACCGACATGACGCGACCCTTGCCGCCGCAATCGGGGCAGATTACCTCTGAGCCGCCCGGCCCCATGCCTGTGCCGCCGCAATCGGGGCAAGGCGCGAGCCGGTCGTATACTATCTCCTTCTTTACGCCCATGGCGACTTCCTCGAGCGTCAGCATGAGGCCGACTCCCATGTCGCGGCCCTCGCGACGAACGGTAGTACCGCCGCCCATGCCGCTGAAGAACGTCGAGAAGATGTCGCCCATCCCGCCGAATCCTCCGCCGAAGATGTCGTCGAAATCGACGAAGCCGCCGCCGTACGGGCCTCCCCCTGCTGATGCAGCACCTGGAACCGTTCCAAAGCGATCGTAAGCAGCGCGTTTGTTGGCATCCGATAAAACATCGTAGGCTTCATTGAGTTCCTTGAATTCGGCCTCAGCGTTCTCGGATTTGTTCACGTCTGGATGGAGTTTGCGTGCTTGGCGCCGAAATGCTTTCTTGATCTCTTCATCAGTTGCATTTCGGTCGACACCGAGCACCTCGTACAGATCCCTCGCCATGATACTAGGTCTCTTCCTTCCAGTATTTCCTAATCATCCGTAAGCGTACGCGAAGCGATGCGTACAGCTTGGAGCACTTTCGAATAATCCATGCGTGTCGGCCCTATAACCGCCACAATACCTTCGCTGTCACCGCATCCGTATCTGCTGGCAACCACAGAAACTCCCCGTAGTTGCTCTGCAACGTTCTCGGAGCCTATATGCACACGCGGCTGCTCGTCTTCTGCAGACGAATCCAGAAGATGCAAAAGCACCATGTCGTCCTCGAGTACCTGCATGATAGGCAATAGCGATTGCGTGTACATGAATTCAGGCTGCCGCATAAGCGCACTCATGCCGATTTGATGGGTCCGCGTCAGATTTGGAGCAGCCACGATGGACAGGCAATCGGTCAAACGCGCAAGCAGTTCTGATGTGCGTGCAGCGAGTTCATCTATCTCCTGTGCATTGCGGCGAAGCTCCTCTACCGCCTGCGCCGTCTGCGGCGTCTCCTCGATGGCACCTTCGTCGATCAGACGGTCGACGAATGCACGGTACCCATGATCGGTAGGAATGCGTCCAGCGGAAACATGCGGCTGCGAGATATATCCCTCGTCCTCGAGCGCCGAGAGTTCGTTGCGGATGGTGGCAGAGCTCACGCCGAAATCGTAATGTTCGGTAAGCGTGCGCGAACCCACAGGCATTGCCCGTGCCACATATTCTTCGATAAGAGCAGCCAAAACCAGCTGACGCCTATCGGAAAGCATACATCCGCCTCCTTCCCTGCTCGTATATGCACAGAAAGATATTCTAGCAGTCGACTGCCGAGAGTGCTTAAACGCAATGAACGCGTAACCAACCTGTTAGGATGCCGCTGGACCTCAATTCCTTATTCTCCGTTGCCAATCACGGAGCCAGATCCAAAAGGCGCCCGTAAAGCTCGTTTCCGCAAAGCCAGCCGCGCTCGGTAGGCTTCCATCGGTCTGCTTCGCGAAAAACAAGGCCATCCTCTACGAGGCTTGCAAGCGTATCTGGCGTTTCGGGGATAAGCTCGGTTGCATGCTGCACCAAATCATCTGATACGCCTTCGGCCATCCGCATGCCAAGCATCAGATCCTCAGCTGCCATCTGGAGCTCATCAAGATCGTCGGTAACTTGGCCGTTGCACATGCGCATGCGTCGAGTCGCATTTTGGGTCATCGTAGTTGCGCCTGTGCCAATGCCCAGGTACGGAACACCCGACCAATAGGAACAGTTATGGCGCGACTCAAATCCTGCTTCTGCGTAGTTGGAAACCTCATAGCGTTTGAAATCCGCAGCTTGCAGCATGTCGCGCGCGAGTTCTAGCTGGAATGCCTGCTCATCTTCATCGGGCATAACGAGCCTCCCGCTCATTGCAGCGCGATGAAACGGAGTATGAGGTTCGATGGTCAGCGCATACAGGCTAATGTGATTTACATCCAATTCGAGCGCCTGCAAGATGCTCTCCTCAAGTTCGTGCGATGTTTGTCCGGGAATAGCGCACATCAGATCTATGCTCACATTTCCGAAACGCTCGCGTGCAGAACTGACTGCCTCTTGCGCGCGTGTAGCATCATGCGCCCGACCCAGGCAAGCGAGTATGTCATCGTCGAAGCTCTGAACACCTATGGAAATCCTGTTAACGCCTGCGGCTACAGCGACATCCATAATGCCTTCGGACAAGCTTTCCGGATTGGCTTCAATGGTGAATTCACCGACACCTTCTCCTGAAGCCGTAGATTCAGCGATGGCCTGAAGCAGTCGCGCTAGATAAGCTTCGCCGATATGCGTCGGCGTGCCTCCGCCAACATAGATGCTCTCAATCTTTTCCAGCTCGCCTTCCGAAGCTTTCTGGCGGACCTCCTCTATTATTCCGTCTATGTAGCGTCCGACATAGGGATCAGCGGAATCGATCGCTTCGGTCGCGAAATCGCAATATCCGCACCGCGATACGCAGAACGGGATATGGACATACAGCGCCTTATAGGGGTCATGCGGCATGGAAAGCTCCTCTTCTGCCTAACAGATAGCCACCATAGTAGCAGGAAAAGCCGCTAAAGCGGAGCATGCATCTCGTTCCAGCTCCATCGCTTTACCATTGACGGAAACGTCGAGATGCCCCGCTCTGCGGGGCATCTCCTCCTCGATATGCGGATGGACCTCGTCCGATCCCGTAAAAACTATTCAGCAGCCTCTTCGACGGCAGCTTCAGCTTCAGCGGCAGCCTCAGCAGCGGCAGCCTCAGCGGCTTCCTTTGCCTTGCGCTCTGCAGCCTTCTTCTCCTCTTTCAACTGGGCTTCACGGCGCTTCGCCTTCTCAGCGCTCGCCTGAGCCATTGCCTCTTCGCGG
>CAYOBD010000210.1:0-4261 GCA_964402005.1 uncultured Eggerthellaceae bacterium | reverse complement strand
CCCGCCGCTTGGCGTCCATGTGCAAACGTGATTCGCCAATACGCCATAGGACGCGCTGCTGCGCGCTTCTGCGGGGGATGCCCCGCGCCCCCTATGAAGCATCCGTTCAGAAGCTTTGCGAAGATTTGACGTTCGTCTTCCACAGGCTTTACGAGGCCTCCCTAGCATCGTTTCTGCATCTGAAACGCGATGGGAGGAGAAACCTTGGAGATAAACGCGGAAGCCGTGGTCGGCGCGATTGCAGCAAACCCGATTCTTGGGGTCATCATACTGCTCTGCCTAGGGGCGACCGTTGTCAACGGGGCGACCGATGCGCCCAACGCGATTGCGACGGTCGTTGGGACGCGGGCGATGCGCCCGGGCCCCGCAATCATCATGGCCGCAGCCTGCAATTTTATCGGCATGGTCCTCATCACGATGGTGAGCACGGCGGTAGCGAGCACCATCTTCGGCATGGTCGATTTCGGCAGGGATAACGACGCGGCGCTCATCGCCCTTGCGGCCGCGATGGCGGCCATCATCGTCTGGGGCGCGGCGGCGTGGGCTATGGGCATACCGACGAGCCAGAGCCATTCCCTAATCGCGGGGATCACCGGCGCCGCCATCGCCCTCCAGGGAGGGCTGTCAGGCGTTAATTTCGACCAATGGGCGAAGGTCCTGTACGGGCTCGTGATCAGCACTGGCCTGGGCTTCGGCACCGGCTGGCTGTTTGCCCGCCTTATCAAGGTCGTTTGCGGGGGTGTCTCCCGCAGGGGCGCCAACGCGTTCTTCAAGTGGGCGCAGATCGCCGCAGGCGCCGGCGTCGCCATGCTGCATGGCGCGCAAGACGGCCAGAAGTTCCTCAGCCTCACCATGCTCGCCGTCATGCTCGGCGTCTACGGGACATCCTCGATGGAGGGATTTCCGATCTGGATGGTGGTGCTCGTCAGCCTGACCATGAGCTTTGGAACAGCCGTCGGCGGGCGGAAAATCATCAAGAGCGTGGGCATGAACATGGTGAAGATGGACCAGCGCCAAGGGTTCGCCGCCTGCCTGTCGGCCTGTTTCTGCATCGGGATCGCGACATTCACGGGCATGCCGGTGTCCACGACCCATACGAAGACCACCGCGATCATGGGCGTCGGGGCGGAGGAGCGAGTAAGGGCTGTGAAGTGGGACCTTGCGAAGAACATGGTGCTCACCTGGGTCCTGACCTTCCCGGGATGCGGCCTGCTCGCGTTCCTATTCACCGAGGCGGCACTGCTGGTCTCGTAGGAGACCCAATCGGACGAGGCAAGAAGATGATCGACAAAGCAACTTATAGGAGGAAACCGATGTTTAACAAGGATGACGGGTTCAATTACTTTGAAGCGTACGCGAAGCAAGCGGGTTACGCACACGAACTCGCCTGCAACCTGGCAAGCTCGCTCGATTCGGGCGATTTCGGGTCACGCGAACTTGTCGACTCGCTGCACACGGTCGAGAACGATGCCGACGAGGTGTGCCACCAGATTCACGCGCGCCTGCTCGCAGATTTCGTCGTCCCCTACGAGCGCGGAAGCATGGCGACGCTCGCAAACGCCATCGACGACGTGTGCGATGCGATCGAGGACATAGCGATACGGGCGTACTACTACCACTGCACGGGCGTAGAACCGGCGGGGCGCACCATGGCAGCCCTCGTCGCGAAGTCGGCGGGATCGCTCGAGGAGGCCGTTGGGCTCATGGATTCGAGGCTCAACCGCTTCGAGGAGGTGAAGCGGCACCTCGTCGCCTCGCAGGACGCGGAATACGAATGCGACCGCGTCTACATCGAAGCCGTTCGCGAGCTCTACGGGAAGTCGAACGTCGACGGCGAGGCGAGGAGGATCGCCCATTCGATGCTGTCCGCCATCGAGAAATCGTCGGACGCCATCGAGGGCGCAGCCGAATGCCTCGAGGCGATACTCATAGAGAACACGTGAGGCCGAGATTTTGCCAAATCTTGACACTGGGGCGCGGCTTTGTGGAGCTGGCTGGAAGTAAAATACAGCCATGATCTACTACGTAGAAGATGACGCGAACATACGCGAGCTCGCTCTGTACGCCCTCAGGCAGGCGGGGCTCGACGCGGAGGGCTTCCCCGATGCGGGGCCTTTCTTCTCGGCATGCGCGGAGGCGCCCCCGGACCTCGTCCTGCTGGACATAATGCTACCGGGCGTCGACGGGCTCGGGATCCTCTCGGAGATTCGCGCCAATGCCGCCTTACGCGACGTCCCCGTCATGATGCTCACCGCGAAGGGCACCGAGTACGACAAGGTGACTGGGCTCGACGCGGGCGCCGACGACTACCTCGCGAAGCCCTTCGGCATGATGGAGCTGGTGAGCAGGTGCAACGCCCTCCTGCGGCGAGCGCGCCGCGTATCCGCGCCGGAAGCGCTGACCAAGCTGCGCTGCGGTTGCATTGAGCTGGACAAGGCGGCACATGAGGCGTACGCGGGCGGGGAGCCGCTCGACCTCACGCTAAAAGAGTTCGACCTGCTGCGCATGCTGCTCCAAGAGCGGGGTCATGCGCTCAGCCGCGCGCAGCTCCTCGAATCGGTTTGGAACATAACGTTCATCGGCGAGACGCGCACGGTCGACGCGCATGTGCAGACCCTGCGACGCAAGCTGAACGACGCGCGCCCCGGCGCCGGGGACCTTGTCCAGACGGTCCGAGGAGTGGGGTACCGCATAAGGGAGGCCTCCCGATGACGGGCGGTGGGCGAAAGAGCCTGGCGGGAAGGGCGTTCGCCCTGTTCTTCGCCGTGTCGCTCGCGATATCGGCGCTCGTCGGTTTCGCCATCACCACAGCAAGCTTCCTCGCGTACGAACGCGACGCCGAGGACCGCCTCCTCGCGCAAGCGCAGGCCTGCGCGAGCGCGCTCGAGGGGCAGCTGGACGGCGAGGCCATGGCCGTCGAGCTAGCAAAGACACCGTTTGTAGAGACGCGAGCGACGCTCGTGGCGGCCGACGGCACAGTGCTCTACGACAGCTACGCCGACCCGACCTCCATGGAGAACCACTCTGAGCGCGTAGAGGTCGTCCGGGCGAGGGATTCCGGGCAGGTCTGCGTCATGCGGCGCTCGGAGACGCTCGAGGCGGACAGCCTCTACGCGGCGGCACTGGTTCGAGACGGAATCGTCGTCAGGCTTGCCGAGACGCGCGTCTCTCTCGCGTCCTTCCTCGGCGGGATGGCCGTTCCGCTCGTGGCGGCGATGGCGGCCGCGTTCCTGCTGTCGCTGCTTGCATCGAGGCTGATCACGCGCGCGATCGTTAAGCCGCTGCACGGCATCGACCTCGCGCGCCCGCTTGACAACGACGCCTACGACGAGTTGCAGCCACTGTTGAAGCGCGTGGACGCGCAGCGCGCCCAGCTGGAGAAGTCCGTGGACCTCCGGCGCGAATTCACGGCAAATGTCAGCCACGAGATGAAGACGCCTCTGCAGGTGATAGGCGGATACGCCGAGCTCATGGAGGGAGGACTCGTCGTCCAGAAGGATGTCCCGCGCTTCTCGGGCATCATCCGGCGGGAGTCGGAGAGCATGCGCTGCCTCATCGACGACGTTCTGGTGTTGTCGCGCCTGGAGGAGGACGGGGGCGAAGCGGAGAGGGTGCCGCTTGCGGGCACGTGCCAGCGCGTGGTCGAGCGCCTGCGCCCTGCGGCCGAGGTTAAGGGCGTCTCGTTGCTGGCCGACCTTTCGGACGATGCAGCTGTATCGGGCAACCCGGCCATAGCGGAGCAGATGGCCTACAATCTCGTGGACAACGCCATAAAGTACAGCCCGGAAGGCGGCACGGTATCGGTGAGTATCGCGTCTTCCGGAAACGTCGTGACGCTCTCCATCGCCGACGAGGGCCCCGGTGTCCCCGATGAGTTGAAGGAGCGTGTTTTCGAGCGGTTCTTTCGCGCTGACCCGAGCCGCTCTCGCGAGACCGGCGGAACGGGCCTCGGCCTCGCCATCGTGAAGCACGCTGCGGAATCAATGGGCGGAAGCGTCCGCGTGGAGGATGCCCCCGGGGGCGGGGCCGTGTTCATGGTATCCCTTCCGGTGATCAAATAGCGGATGTGTTCAAGGTGGAGGCAAATGCTTTCTGTAGGCTGCCGTGAGACACGTTTGGGTAACACTCGAATCGTCGAACGCGGCACATAGCCGATACGTCAAGCAACCTCGAATACGCTATAATACGCGGGCGCACGACGAACCTTCTCAGCCCGATTGAGTGGGAATGATATGTAAAACGCTGAAAGCCCAGTATTTAT
>CAYOBD010000209.1:0-4286 GCA_964402005.1 uncultured Eggerthellaceae bacterium | reverse complement strand
TCGTGCGCTCGCACTTCTGCACGGTTGTGGTGACCACGAACTGCGGATCGAGCTCCTTCTCGTGCAAGAAGTACGGCTTGATCTGCACCATGCCGGCGCTCGTCAACAGAAGCGACGGATCGTCGGGAATGAGGCTGGATGAAGGCATGCGCTTGCAGCCCTTTTCTTCAAAAAACGCTAGGAATTGCTCGCGGATTTCCGCGGTCGTCATGGATGGCATATTGTGGAAACCTTTTTTCTCTTGAATTGCAGTTGGATTTCGGCGCCGCATGGACAGCGGCGCCGTCGATTGCTAACGATTGTCGTAGGTGTAGTAGTCGCCTTCCGAGCCAGCTGCGGTCTCTTCGACCGGAGCCTCGACCGCGGCAGTGGCCTCGGCTGCTTCTGCGACCTCAGCAGCAGCTGCATCCTCTGCTTCGGCAGATGCCTTCAAAGCGTCGGCGAGGGCACGCTCAGCCTCGGCGACGGTGTCAGACGTCTCTTCAGCAACTTCGGGCTCTGCAGCAGCTTCAGCAACAGCCTCAGCCGCAGGCGCCGTCTCTGCAGCAGCTTCGGCGGCTTCAACTGCCTCTTCAACAGCTTCGGACGCCTCTTCAGCGACCTCGGGAATCGCAGCATCGGGACGGATGGCATCCAGTTTTTCCATGGCTTCCAAGCGAGCCGCCTTCTTCTCCTCGGCGGCCTTGTAGTCCTCAAGCGCCTTGCCGATGGCGACGCGCTGGTCTTCCAGCTGGCGAGTCTCAGCACTTGCATCCTTCGAACGGAACGCGCCGCCCACCTTGGTAGCAATGTTCTTAGCCAGCTTGACCGGAGCATGCGTTACGGTATCCACTGCATTGACTGCAGAAGATGCCGTATCGGTGATCTCCGAGACGTCCTCGAGAATCTGGTCGACACGCATCATCTCCAGATTGAGCGAATCTACCGTCAGCTGGACGCGATCCACCAAAGGATCGATCTTCGGAGCAACGGGCACGAGGTCGGCTGTAATCTGCTCGACGTTGGCCAGCGTGGGATCGATCTCCGTTTTCAAATCCTTAATCGTCTTATCCGCCGTCAGCACCATACGGACGAGCGCAATCAGGAATGCGACAAGCGCAATGCCCACCAGGATGTATACGATAGGCAGCAGCACTCCTAGAACTTCACCGATATCCATGGAAACCTCCCTTTAATCTCTAACTTCCCACTATAACACCGCGCACATGGAGATAAGGCCGCAGCGCTGGATACGCACGCAATTTGCCCATTCGGAAACACGTTGCGAAGAGGATGACCGATATCTGATTGAATGAGTCGATTATCCGGGGATGAAAAACCCGTTCTCATCGGAAAAGCCTCCGATACGAGCTCGCTTTACGGAAATGGGTTTTCAGCTTCGCAATGCTCGTACCACCACAGCGTTTCCGATAAGAAATGTCAAGACTTTAATTTGCCGTGTCAGTACGCTACGCTTGGGCTACGCCCCATCTCGGAACCGTATAACGGTGGACCGACATTTTTGAAGAGGGAGCTCTAGATTGCTCGTGTAATGGGGATTCGCGCCTGTCGGCGCGAAAGCCAGGCAGCAAGCTGCGAGCACCCACCTATGATTAGGTGGGTTCATCCTTCCGGTTCTCGGGATGGGGTTTTCCATTCAAGAAAGCAATCCAAAGGAACGGCCTCATCGTCTTGGGATTCAGCGTCGCAAGGATGTCGAAGGATTCCCGTGACGAAAGGATCATTCCCTTAATTCGCCCTACTCTGCCCCTTCGTTCGCCCGACGATCGCGAGCGGTCGCTTCGATGCGGTAGGCTTCCCAACCACGTTCGCTGGGATGATAGAAACAGCCGCGTTCCAGCCCTTCGGGCAGATAGCGCTGATCGACCCAGCCGCCGGGATAGTTATGCGGATACTTGTAGGAGCCGTAGTTCTCCGACCCCGGACGATGCCTATCGCGCAGGTAATCGGGCACGGCGCGCACCGGCCCGTTGCGCACTTCGTCCAGCGCAGCATCGATGCCCGCCTCGCACGCATTGCTCTTGGGAGCAAGAGCGATATAAGTTGCTGCCTGCGCCAAGTTAATGCGACACTCGGGATAGCCGATGACCTCTGCTGACTTGAATGCAGCGTGCGCTATAAGCAGAGCTTGCGGATCGGCATTGCCCACGTCCTCAGATGCGCAGATCATGATGCGCCGCGCAATGAACTTCGGGTCTTCGCCGCCATCGATCATGCGCGCCAGCCAATAGAGCACCGCATCGGGATCCGATCCGCGCATCGACTTGATAAACGCCGATATGATGTCGTAATGCATGTCCTTGTTCTTGTCGTAAGGCACGTTACGATGCGGGTTCGCGACGGCGATGGCATCGCGATCGATCTCGGCCGGCGCCTTCCGCGTACCCGGTTTGATCAGCTCCGCCGCCAGCTCCAGCGATGTCAGGGCAGAACGCCCGTCGCCTCCCGCCAGCATGATCAATGCATCGCGCGCCTCATCGGCAAGGCGGTACGCTCCGTCAAGACCGCGGTCGCTGTCAAGCGCCCGCGAAATCAACTCGGAGATGTCCGCATCGGACAGACTGTGCAACTCCACCACACGCGAGCGTGAGAGCAATGCCGAATTCACCTCGAAATAGGGGTTCTCGGTCGTGGCGCCCACCAGCACGACGATACGGTCTTCCACCGCGTGCAATAGCGCATCCTGCTGACTGCGGTTGAAACGATGGATTTCGTCGACGAACAAAATGGTGCGCTGCCGACCTGTTTCCAAGCGCGTCTCGGCAGCTGCGATTTCGCGGCGCAGATCAGACACCGTGCCGCCGATGGCACTGACCTCGACGAAAGTTGCCTGCGTCGATTCCGCAATGATGTGCGCGATGGAAGTTTTGCCTGTGCCTGCCGGCCCGAACAGAATGACCGAACTCAGGCTATCGTGCTGAATGGCGTTGCGCAGCCAGCTTCCTTCTCCGCACGCCTCGGCCTGCCCCACCAGATCGTCAAGCGTGCGCGGGCGCATGCGCACCGCAAGCGGCGCCACCTGATTGCGCACCTCCTGCTCCATCTCGGTAAACAGCGAGTCCATGTTATCCCTGCGTTTTGCCATGCGCGTATCATATCATGCGAACATATGTATGTAAATAACGGAAAGGCCAGGAGGGTAGCAAGAAGATGGTCCTTTGCCGCATCAATAAATGAGCCTTCATCGGCAAAGCACGCGTTGACAAGAGGGTTGGACCCTTGTCGGACCGTGCCTCGGAAGGCCGCCTCCTAGCAGATTCGCGGAAGCTGTTCGCCAACCAGCATGTCAAGGATTCGGCGTCCGCCAAAGGCGTTGCGCACGGTCACACGCGGGCCGCGTTCGGCATCCGCCTGCCCCACCGTACCGACGATTGCCGCGTCGGCTCCGTAACGATTCGCCCGCATGGCCGCTAGTGCCGCATCCGCCGATTCGGGGGCAACGACGCATACCATCTTGCCCTCGTTTGCCACCTGGAAAACGTCATAGCCCAGCATGTCGCATGCACCGCGTACGGCATCGCGCACAGGAACGGCGTCTTCTTCGATTTCGATGTCCATCTGCGATTGCGATGCGAACTCGTTGAGCGTCGATGCCAAACCCCCGCGCGTAGGATCGCGGAAACACCGCACATCGCCGGGCGCCGCGGCCATCACGTCTGCAATCAGATCATTGAGCGGCGCAGCATCGCTTTGCACGTCCGCCGAAAACGAGAGCCCCTCGCGGCAGCTCATGATGGCGATACCGTGGTCGCCCAACGTGCCGGACAACAGCACGGCATCTCCCGGTTTGCATCGGGCGCCGCCCAAATCAACGCCGGCCGGAATCACGCCGATGCCGCTCGTGTTGATGAATACGCCATCGCCGAACTTCTGGATTTCTCTTTTGTGTTCTGTTGTGTTCCTGTAATTCTCAAGTTGTCAGTTTCCTTTATTTCTTAAACATCTTCACTGGGCACTGAAAAATTAAGACCAGCAGCTATGATTTAGACTTTAAGTGAAGTGATCCAGCAAAAAAAGTATATTCTTGGGTAGTCATTTATAAGATGGCAAAAAGTTAACCTCCAGGGAGTAGAGCCGAGATGAGGTTGAAATGACATACATGTACTAGAGCTTATGATCTGGTGTGTAACATGGCAGCAGTCCTCAGACATTCTCAGATATCCCTAGTAGCAAATGCATTGAGATAATTAGGCTACTGTTCATTTGTGTGGATATATAGTGGAAATAAAAGAAAAAGTTTGATGTTGGAGAACTAGAGAAATTGAGAACACTTGGTCACTTACAAC
>CAYOBD010000208.1:0-4296 GCA_964402005.1 uncultured Eggerthellaceae bacterium | reverse complement strand
CCTGAAGGAGGCCGCGGAGAAGGCCAAGATGGAGCTGTCCAGCACCAGCCAGGCCAACATCAATCTGCCGTTCATCACGGCTGACGCAACCGGACCGATGCACATGGACTACACGCTGACGCGCGCCGAGTTCGAGCGCATCACGCGCGATCTGCTGGATCGTTGCCGTAGGCCTGTCGAGCAGGCGCTGGCTGATGCCAAGCTGCAGTCCAGCCAGATCGACGAGGTCATCCTCGTGGGTGGCTCCACGCGTATGCCGGCCGTTCAGGACCTGGTCAAGATCATGACCGGCATGCAGCCGAACTTGTCCGTGAACCCCGACGTGGTTGTGGCGCAGGGCGCTGCCATTCAGGGCGGCGTAATCGCGGGCGACGTCGAGGGCATCGTGCTTCTGGATGTGACCCCGCTGTCGCTGGGCGTCGAGACGCTCGGTGGTGTTATGACCGTCATGATCGAGCGCAACACCACCATCCCGGTGAAGAAGACCGAGATCTACTCCACGGCCGCCGACAACCAGACCGCCGTCGAGATTCACGTGCTGCAGGGCGAGCGCCCGATGGCGCGCGACAACAAGACGCTCGGTCGCTTCCAGCTGACGGGAATCCCGGCAGCTCGCCGTGGCGTCCCGCAGATCGAGGTCACGTTCGACATCGACCGCAACGGCATCGTCAACGTGTCTGCTAAGGATATGGCTACCGGCCAGCAGCAGCAGATCACGATCAGCGGCTCTACGGCGCTGAACGACGACGAGGTGCAGCGCATGGTGAAGGACGCCGAGGCCAACGCCGCCGAGGATGCGCGCCGCAGGGAAGAAGTCGAGGTCCGCAACAATTGCGACAGCCTGATCAACGCCACCGAGCAGACGCTGACCGAGCTGGGCGACCGCGTGCCGGCCGACTCCAAGAGCCAGGCGCAGGCGGCTGTCGACAAGGCGCGCACGGCGCTGCAGGGCACCGATACCGAAGCCATCAAGTCGGCTATGGAAGAGCTGCAGCAGGCGGGCTACAAGCTGGCCGAGATTGCCTACTCGCAGCAGGGAGCTGCCGGCGCCGGCGCAGCGGGTGCAGGTTTCGACCCGGCCGCAGCGGCGGCCGCAGCGGCTGCTCAGCAGGGGGCCGGGCAGCAGGATGACGGCACCATCGAGGCTGACTACGAGGTAATCGACCCTGAAGATAAGTAAGCGATGAGGTAAACGCTTGCGGGGGGCCAAAGAGGCATCGCCCCTTTGGCCCCCCTTCTGAAGGGAGATAGAGATGACTGGACGAAAGAAGAAGGACAAGGACGAAGGCGTGAAGATCCCGATCGAAGGTGCCGATGAGGCGACGGAGGCCGCCGAGGCTCCTGAAGAGACCGTCGAAGAAGAGGCCGCGCCGGCAGCTGACGAGTCTGCTGCTGAAGCTGCTGAAGTTGCAGAAGCTGCCGAAGCTGTCGAAGCCGCAGACGACCTGATTGCCGAAGCGGAGGCCATCGTGGAGGAGGCGTCCGCTGCCGATCAGCTCGAAGCTGCCCGTGCGGAGGCAACAGAATGGCAGGACCGCTACATGCGTTTGCATGCGGAATGGGACACCTACCGTCGCCGCACGAACGAGCAACGTGCAGAGGAGAAGGTCCGTGCTACCGAGAAGTTGATGGAGGATCTGCTGCCCGTGCTCGACGATTTCGAGCGTACGGTTTCCTATGCCGAGCAGAACGGAGAGACCGGCCTGCTCGACGGCGTAAAAGCCGTGCAGTCCAAGCTGTTGGACATGCTGGGCAAATCGGGTTTGGAGATGATCGATCCCGCAGGCCAGCCGTTCGATGCTCTCGAGGCGCAGGCGGTCGGCACCGTGCCGGACGAGGAGGCTTTCGACGAAACCGTGCACGATGTGTACCAGAAGGGCTATCGCATGGGCAAGAAGGTCCTGCGTCCTGCGATGGTGACGATTACTACGGGCGGCCCCGCGCGTCCGAAGGAAGAAGACGAATAATCGACGACGGGGACCGGGCGACAACGGGGGCGGATGGTACACCCCTGTAACAGGATCGTACCAAATGGTACACCCCTGTTACAGCCCTGTACCATTCGGTGGAACTGCCCCGATTGACATGAAAGAAAGGTGGTGCGACATGGCGAATAAACCCGATTATTACAAGACCCTCGGCGTGTCGAAAGATGCCACCGCCGACGAGATCAAGAAGGCCTTCCGCAAGCTGGCTCGTACGCATCATCCCGATGCTGGCGGCGACGAGGCGAAGTTCAAGGAGATAAACGAAGCGTACGAGGTGCTATCCGACGAGGAGAAACGCGCCCTGTACGACCAATACGGCACGGCCGATCAGAACCAGATTCCCTTCAATTGGGGAGGCGGATCCACCATCAATATGGCGGACTTCGGCAGCTGGGGTGAAATACTCGAGCAGGTGCTGCGCGGCGAAGGTTTCGGCTTCGTGGGCGGCGAGCGCCGCTCCAGCGCGAATGCCGGCCGTGGTTTCGATGGGTTCGATGGATTCGGCGGTTTCGGCGGGTTCGGTGGAACGCGCGCGGCGCGCCCGATGCGCGGGCAGGATACGAGTGTCGAGCTGCCTATCACATTCGACGAAGCGTTTTCTGGAGTGCAAAAGCGCGTTACCCTGCGCACTCCCGGCAGCAACGAGTCGCAAACGCTCGACATCAAGGTGCCGGCAGGTGCTGTCGACGGCGGTCGTCTGCGCATCCGTGGAAAGGGCATGCCTGGCGCGAACGGGGGAGAGACGGGCGATTTGCTGGTGACGACGCGTATTCAGCCGCACCCCGTGTTCACGCGCGATGGCGCAGATGTGCTGATGAGCGTGCCGATCAACGTGGCGCAGGCTGCGCTGGGCGACCAGATCGTGGTCTTGGCGCCAGATGGCACGCAGGTGCGCGTGAAGGTGCCGGCGGGTACGCAGCCCGGGACGGTGCTGTCCGTGAAGGGCAAAGGCGCGCCGCGTGTGAAAGGCTCGGGCAACGGCGATTTGAAGATTGCACTGAAGGTTTCCGTTCCCACGAACATGAATGAAGCGCAACGACGCGCGATGGAAGATTACTTGAAGGCGTCGGCCTAGCAGGCGACGCGCGAGCTGCCGACATGGCCGCTCGCGCCGGTTTGCCTTGGGCGACCCAGGAAGCTTGAAGGACAGATATAGCAGTTTGCAGGATAGGGTGATCGACATGGCAGAGACAGACCGCAACAGGCCACTGTACATGATCGGCGTAGCAGCCGAGCTGGCGGGCATGCATCCGCAGACGCTGCGCTCCTATGAGCAAAAAGGCCTGGTCACACCCCAGCGCACGAGCGGCAATACACGCATGTACTCGCAGGCCGATATCGAGCGGCTGGAGCTGATCAACGAGCTGACCGACGAAGGTATCAACCTTGCCGGCGTTATCCGCATCCTGGATCTGCAGGGGCGTTTGGCCGATCGCGATCGCGAGCTGGACGACCTTCATCGCCGGGTTCGCCGTCTGGCCGACCGCGTACATGAATTGGAAACCCGCGCGAATGTGGCCACGCTGATGCAAGGAAGCACCACGCTGGCCATACGTAAGCGGTACTGATCGAGGACAGGGCGTGACAACGGGGACGGAGGATGTGTCACGCTGCGAAGCCCGGGACGAGGGCATCGCCCAGGGCTTTTGCGATGTGACAACATCCTCCATCCCCGTTGTCACGCTACATGAACGATAAATGAAGTAGGTGAGAGATATGAGACTGGACAAACTTAGCCTGAGTGCCCAAGAAGCGTTTCAAGCCTCCATGGGCATCGCATCGGATGCGGAAGCCGGCATCATGGAACCGATCCATCTGCTCGCCGCCATTCTGGATGCAGCGGAGAACAACGTAAGCGCGATCGTTTCGCGCGCAGGCGCAAATCCAGCAGAGTTGAAGCGCCTGGTAGAACAGGCAATCGCAAACAAGCCGAAGGTTTCAGGCACGGGTGCGCCCATGCCCATTCCCGGCAATGATTTCATAAAGACGATCGACCGTGCCGAGAAAATCGCCACGAAAATGGGCGATGAGTTCACCACCACCGAGCACCTGCTGGTGGCGCTTGCCGACGACAAGGGCGAGGCTGGCAGGTTGTTGGGCGGCATGGGGCTGACGGCGCAGGTGGTCGAGGAAACCTACGACAAGCTGCGCGGTGGCCAGCGCGTGACCGACCAGACCTCCACGCTGGAGCTCGATGCGCTCAACCAATACGGCACGAACCTGACGCAGCAAGCGCGCGAAGGCAAGCTCGACCCGGCGTTTCGCCCGTCTGCATCATCAGAAATCCGCCGGTGCCGTACGTGCACTT
>CAYOBD010000207.1:3664-4304 GCA_964402005.1 uncultured Eggerthellaceae bacterium | reverse complement strand
TGTTTCCGGGCCTGTGGAAATTGACCCCTTTTCTTCAGATATCTTCGAAATTATGGAAGAATTGCAAAATTATCCTGCAACAGCACCTAGAACGCCCATTCTGCTGAGTGGTTTTCCATCAAGCCGCGGGCGTTCAAAAAGAAGCGGTGCGGCGAAAGCTGCACCGCAATACTGCAGATCGCGAGCTGGTTGCGTTACGAGCTGGCGAGCTGGTTTCGTTACGAGCTGAAAGGTGGCTGCTGATATTGCTGCTGGTCGTACTGGGTCTGCCCGAACTGCACGGGCTGGCCGAACTGCGACTGCCCAGACCCACTCAAAGGCTGTCCGCACATGCGGCAGAAAGCCATGCTGGCATCGATATCAGCACCACACGCAGGGCAATGCGCCTGGCCATACTCGCCTACAGGCTGACCGAACTGCTGTCCATATGCCGCAGGCTGGCCATAAGGCGCCTGGCCGTACGCAGCAGGCGCGAATTGCCCGGCCGGCATGCCGAGCGGCTGCTGAGAAGCTATTGCAGCAGGCTGTTTGGCGGAGCCCGAGAACGCCGCCAGGATCAACCCCACCATCGCCATGAAGCACCGGAGCTGGCCAAGCGCAAGAATGCCCAAGCGCATGGTCATTTCGGGATTTGAGCCGA
>CAYOBD010000207.1:0-3654 GCA_964402005.1 uncultured Eggerthellaceae bacterium | reverse complement strand
TCAAGCTCCGAACTGCCAACACGACGGTGACAATCCACCAAAGTGCAGCGAAACCTATAGCGACAAAACGCAGTATCTTCGCGCCTGAACCGCTCTTGCCTGAAAGGAGGATCGACACGGCAGCGAGCACGGTTGCAACGATGAGCAGTCCCCCTGCAATCCAAGAAGGCATTTGCGACCCCATCACCACGGAAAGAAGCTCAGGGTCGCGATCGGCATAAATGCCCATTATCGTCACGATGCTCGAAACCAGAGAAAACACCTGATATGCCGCCCAAATGAACAAACCTATAGCGGCAACGATGCGGTGACGAACAATCAGCGTTACGCCCGCAATAATCGCTGTAAGAGCATAGAGAATAATGTTCGGGTTTACGAGACCTTGAAGACCAATGGTGGACAGGCTGTAGTTCAGGCCCATCTGAGGAAGATACAGCAATCCGTACAGTACAATGAGGATTCCCGCAATCATAGCCTTGTTGTTCAGTTTGCTCGTATCCATGATGATTCCTTGTCCGCGCTCCTAGCGCACCTTGATCAAAACTCTTTGCGATGTGGCTATTGTCCCACTACACGCGCTGGTGCTGCAAGGGAAATCAAATCAGCTGGGTTTTATCGCACCCGAATTCTGCACCCAACGAAAAAAGGCCATCCACCTGGGATGGCCCTTCTCGTCGCTGAGATGGTTCCGATTAGTCTTCGGCAATCTCCGTGATGGCGCCCATGGGGCATTCCTCGAGGCATTCGCCGCAGCCGATGCAAGCATCCTCGTTCACGACCTCAGCCGTGCCGGCGGGAACTTCGAGAACCTCTTGCGGGCAGGCGTCGACGCAGATGCCGCAGCCTACGCAGTCGTCAGCATTGATAACAGGATGGGACATGATGTACTCCTTCTCGTCGTTAGGGCTTGAAGCCGTTAACATCCCTCATATCTCTCTGTGCGCAAAATAGCATATTGCCCACAGTTTGCAAGCAACGATTTGGAATATTTCGACAACATGTGATTGTTGTGCGAATGAAGGACGAATGGGCGCTTTGCAGCCAGGCCAAACCGCTTGGTTCGAGTTGGCAGAGATACGGCTGCGAAATGCGCGATCAGCCTGGCAGAGATACAGCAGCGGAACATGTGAAGTCTGGCAGATGCGCTGCGGGCTCTCCCGTTTGCGCTAGCAAATGCGAGGCAGCTGCTCGCCCACCAGCATGTCCAGGACGCGACGCCCGCCGAACGCATTGCGAACGTACACCTTCGACCCGCGTCCGGACTTCGACTCGCCCACTTCCCCGATGATGGCCGCATCAACACCGTACTTGTTCGCACACATGGCAGCCAGCGCGCTTTCTGCCTGATCAGCTGGGACCACGCACACCATCTTGCCCTCGTTGGCCACCTGGAACACGTCGTAGCCCAGCATGTCGCACGCGCCACGCACGGCATCGCGTACGGGAACGGCCTCTTCGTCGATGGTCATGTCCACACCGGACTGATCCGCCAGCTCGTTGAGCGTCGAGGCCAAGCCGCCTCGCGTCGGATCGCGGAAGCAGCGCGTGCCTGGCGCAGCTGCGAGCACGTCGGCAATCAGATGGTTCAGCGGTGCAGCATCGCTCTTCACGTCCGTGTTGAACGAGAGCGACTCTCGGCAACTCATGATGGTAATGCCGTGGTCGCCCAGCGTGCCCGTCAGCAGCACGGCATCGCCCGGCTTGCAGTAGGCGCCGCTCAGGTCGACACCCGGTGCCACAACGCCCACGCCGCTCGTGTTGATGAAAACGCCGTCACCGTGCCCGCGGTTCACCACCTTGGTATCACCCGTCACCAGCCTCACGCCCGCTTCGCGCGCGGCTTCGGCCATGCTTGTGCAGATGCGCTTCAAATCGGCGACGGGATAGCCTTCTTCCAGGATGAAGCCGCAGCTCAAATACAGAGGGATGGCGCCGCTGGTCGCCACGTCGTTCACGGTGCCGCACACGGCAAGTCGCCCGATGTCGCCACCGGGGAAGAAATGCGGGGTGACCACGAAGCTGTCGGTCGAAAATGCCAGACGAGCGCCCGCCGGCAAGCCCGTCAAGGCGTTGCCCGTCGCCTCCCCATCCGCAGCTCCCGCAAGCGCGGCGCCCAGGTCGAGCACGGCCGCATCGTTGCCCGTGCGCAGCTCGTCGCCCGCATACGCATCGAAGAACACCTCTTCGATGATGCGCTTCATCATCACGCCGCCGCTGCCGTGTCCCAGCAGCACCTTTTCGTCCATGATTTGTCGTTCCTTCCAAGCTGCCACTGCAGCAGGTAGTTCTGTCCTAGAACATCTGACCCGTCGTCGTCACGATGAGTCCGCCGTTCTTCACGCCCTTCGTACCCAGGATGCGGTCGGCAATTGCGTGCACGTCGGTCGTCTCGCCCCGCAGGATGATGACCTCCAGGCAATTGTCCTCGTCAAGATGCACATGCGTGGTGGACACGATGAGCCCCACGTTGTGATGTTGCACCTCATGCAGTTTTTCCTGTACGTCGCTCGCATGATGGTTGAACACGATGGTCAGCGTGCCCATGACCTCGGTTCCCGGAATCGAGCTCTCCTCCGAGATGAGCGCATCGCGGACCAGGTCGCGTACCACTTCGCTCCGGTTCTTCGCCAACCCGCGCCGAGCCACCAGCGCGTCGAACTGCACCAGGAGGTCGACGGGCATGGCGATGGAGAATCGCACCAGATCGCTAGACATGGCGCGCTCCTTAAACCAGGTTCACAGTGACGTTGGCAATGGCCTCCGCGTCGTCCTCGATGGCGTCCTTCGCGTCGCCGAGCAGCGCGCGCACCTCGTCGAGGGCAGCCTGCGCCTCGTGCAGCTTGGCGCCGACCGTTTCCATCTGTGCGTCTTCAGCCATGTGAGCAAGGGTATGCGTCCACCGGCGCTCCAGCTTGATATGCTCGTCGATCTGCTCGATCATCTGCTCGAACTGGCCTGTGTTCACTCCGTTGGTGCACATGTTGACACTCCTCTTTCTCCCGGTTCCCATGCGTCTCCCACGCACGGCATGTTTGCATTCCACGCTTTCACGCCGCTCTCTACGCAGCGCCTGAACGCTCTTGTTATCATGACGTTATACGAGTTCGTCGTCCGATTCGCAAGGGTCAGTGTGAACATCATGCGCGAAAGTAACATGTATAGCACGCCAACGGCAGAGATCTGGGACGTGTTCGCCGATTACGTGGTGGGCACCCCCAACTGCATGGCCCTCGTCTTGAGCTCGCGCGTTCCAGAGGCGCCTGTGAAGAACGCCATCGAGAAATCGCTCGCTTCGTTCGGCTACCCGGAGAACACCTGGGCATGGGCAACGCTCTTTCCGCGCGTGGGAAATGCCGGCGAAAACGGCTCTGGGCTTGCCGATGCTGACGCGGATGCGGAACCCACCGGCGCCTGCATCGATCCGGGCGTGAAGCTCGACGCGCAGGCGCTGTTCATGTTGGTCGAAGGCATCGATCCGCTCTGCCTGATAGCGTGCGACTCCGAATCGCGCGATGTCCTGCAAGATGCCTATCGTGCGGAAATCCCCCTGGATTCCCCTGCGCGTGTCTTCGGCCGCCGCACCGCATCGTTCGCGGATCTCGGCGCACTGTTGCACACCGACGAAAATAAGCAAAAGGCCTGGTCGATTCTGAA
>CAYOBD010000206.1:0-4316 GCA_964402005.1 uncultured Eggerthellaceae bacterium | reverse complement strand
GAGCCTGCTCACTACGGTCAAGTCGTATTTCGACACGATGCGTGACATGATCGACCCGACTGTGCGCAATGAGCTGTTCTTCGAGAACGGCCCCGTGTACACGCGCGTCATGGATGCGCCGCCCGTGCGCTTCTCCGCTGGTTGCGAGGTCGAGCACAGCCTGATCGGCAATGGCTGCAACATCCGGGGACGCGTGGTGGGAAGCGTCGTCTTCCGTGGAGTCAGCATAGAGATGGGCGCCGACGTCGAAAACTGCGTTATCATGCAGGACTCGCGCATAGGTGCGGGGGCGTGTTTGCGCAACGTGATCATCGACAAGGATGTGATCGTCGAGCCAGGTGCGCGTCTGCTCGGTACCCCTGATGCGCAGCTGGTCGTCCGCAAGGGGTCTATCGTCGAGTAGGGCGGTTCCGCAAGTGAATCATTGGGGAGACTCCCCAATGATTCACTTTTGCAAGAGAGGGAGATGAAAATGGCACAGAAGAAAACCGCTGCAAAGAAACCGGCGGCAAGGAAAGCTGCTGCTTCGGCGAAAGCAACTCCTGCTAAGAAAGCCACCCCCGCCAAGAAGGCCGCGCCTGCAAAGAAGGTCGCGCCGGCGGTTGAGGAGGCCGTCGTCGAAGCCGCGCCGGCGGTCGAGGAAGCCGCCGTCGAGGCTGCCCCTGCTGTCGAGGCCGCGCCAGCTGCCGAGGCAACCCCAGCGGTTGAGGAGGCCGTTGTCGAGGCCGCAGTCGCAATCGTCGAGGCTGCGACGCAAGCCGCGCCGGAGGCTGCTGCGAGCGAAGATTTTTCCTGCATGCCGGGCGTGCTGATCGCCGCCGCCGAGTGCTCGCCGTTCGTGAAGGTGGGCGGCTTGGCAGACGTCGTGGGTGCGCTTCCCAAGTATCTTGCCAAATTCGGTGTTGATGCGCGCGTGATCATGCCGCTGCATCGTCAGATCAAGGAACGCTATGCCGGGCAGATGGAGCATCTGTTCAACTTCGAGGCAAGCTTAGGTTGGCGCTCCCAATACGTGGGCGTGGAGCGCATGGAGTTCGACGGCGCGATTTTCTATTTCATCGACAACGAGTTCTACTTCGGCGGGCCCATCTACTGCGGCGGCGAGTTCGAGGGCGAGCAGTATGCGTTCTTCACGCGTGCGGTGGTGGATGCCATTCCGCATCTGGGCTTTGACGTGCGCATCCTGCATTGCAACGACTGGCACACGGCCATGATGCCGCTTCTGGCCAAGACGCAGTACCACGGCGGGATGCAGGCGGGCCTGAAGACCGTGTTCACTATCCACAACCTGCATTTCCAGGGGCAGTTCAGCCACGAGTTCGACCGCGACTTGCTGCGGGTGGATGATTCCCTCGCAACGCCGCAGTTCGTGGAGCATTACGGTTGCGACAACATGCTGAAGGCGGGCATCGTGTTCGCCGACAAGGTGAATACCGTAAGCCCCACATACGCGCGCGAGATCTGCGAACCGGCGCTCGGCGAGAGCCTGGACGGCGTGCTGCGTTCGCGCGGGTCGGATCTGTCCGGCATCCTGAACGGCATCGATGGCGACATCTGGAATCCGCAGACCGACGCCTGCCTGCCTGCGCGCTATTCGGCGAAGAGCCTGTGGCGCAAGGCGAAGGTGCGTGACGCTCTGTTGGAGGAGCTGGGGCTGGAGCCGGTCGGTCCGGACACGGCCGTGATCGGCATGGTCGGGCGTTTGACGCCGCAGAAGGGAATCGATCTGGTGCGCTACGTGCTGGATGAGATCATGGCTGAGGATGTGCGCATGATCATCCTGGGCTCGGGCGATCCCGAGTACGAAGGTTTCCTGCGCGACGCCGAGAATCGGTACAAGGGACGTCTGTGCTCCTATATCGGATACAACGGGGATCTGTCGCACCGCATCTATGCAGGCAGCGATCTGTTCCTGATGCCGTCGCTGTTCGAGCCGTGCGGTATCTCTCAGATGATCTCTATGACGAACGGCACGCTGCGCCTCGTGCGCGAGACGGGCGGCTTGAAGGATACCGTCATGCCCTACAACGAGTTCACGGGCGAGGGCACGGGCTTCTCGTTCGCCAACTACAACGCTGGCGAGATGCTCGACGTTATCCGGTACGCGCTGTGGGTTTGGCGCGGCGAGCCAGCGCGCAAGCGCCTGATGCAGCAGGCGATGGCTGCCGACTTCAGCTTCGAGCGCACCGCTGGCGAATATGCCGCGCTGTATCGGAGCCTGCTGTAAGGATCGGGGCATGGTACACCCCAGCGTGGTACACCCCTGCGTGGTACACCCCTGTAGCAGGCATGTACCATTTGGTACACCTTTGCAGCAGCTTTGCACTACTGATGCATCTGTTATGAGATGCAAGAAAAGGAGAGGAGCGCTCTTATATGAGCAAGAAGAGCCAGGATAAAGATCTCGTAGCCGAAACACGGAAGCGCATCGAGCAGCGTGTGCAACGCGAGTTCGGCGTGACGGCGGAAAAGGCCGTGCTGCCGCAGATTTACCAGGCGGCGGCGCTTTGCGTGCGCGATGAGGTGATGGACCATTTCGCCGCCCAGCGCGAGCGTTCGCAGACCCAAGGCGACAAATGCCTCATCTACCTGTGCGCCGAGTACCTGATCGGCCGTGCTTTCTCCAACAATCTGGTGAATCTGGGCCTGTACGACGTGTATGAGGCTGCGCTTAACGAGATGGGCTACGACCTGGGCGAAGTCGAGGAGCAGGAGGCCGATGCCGGCCTGGGCAACGGCGGTTTGGGCCGTCTGGCCGCATGCTTCCTGGACAGCCTTTCGACGGTGGGGCTTCCCGCCATGGGCTGCGGCATCCGCTACGAGTACGGGTTCTTCCGCCAAGAGATCGTTGATGGGCAGCAGGTCGAATCGCCCGATGCGTGGATGGAATCACGCGACGTGTGGTCGGCCGAGCGCGCCGACCGCGTGTTCGAGGTGAAATTCGGCGGTTATGTCGAAGAGCTCTGGAGTGAGGACGGTACGCTGAAGGTGGTCTACCACGATGCGGGCACGGTGCTCGCCGAGGCGTGGGACATGCCCATCATCGGATACGACAGCAAGCTGCCGGCGACGCTGCGCCTGTGGCGCGCGCGTTCGCCCCAGCAAATCGACCTGGCGAGCTTCAACCAGGGCGACTACGAGCGCGCGAACGCCGAGCGCAACCTGGCCGAGGACATCTCAAGGGTGCTTTACCCCGAGGACAGCCATCCGCGCGGCCAGGAGCTCCGCCTGCGCCAGTTCTACTTCCTGGTGTCGGCCACGATGCAATCGGTCGTCGATGCGCACAAGCGCCACTACGGCGACCTGCATACGCTGCCCGACAAGGTGGCCATCCAGATCAACGACACGCACCCGGCACTCGCCATCCCCGAGCTTATCCGCATCCTGATCGACGAGGAGAATTTCTCGTGGGAGGAAGCGACCGATATCGTGTCGCGCACGTTCAGCTATACGAACCACACCATCATGCCCGAGGCGTTGGAGAAATGGTCTGCCGACGCGATGCGCACGCTGCTGCCGCGCATCTACCGCATCATCGAGACGATCGACGGGCGGTTCCGCGACCGCATCTGGCAGCAGTTCCCGGGCGACATCGACCGCGTGAACCGCATGGCGATCATCCAGGGCGGGCGTGTGCACATGGCGAACCTGTGCGTGCTCGCGAGCGGGCACGTGAACGGCGTGTCGCAGCTGCACGGCCAGATCCTGCGCGACTCGGTGTTCCGCGACTACTACACCGCTTACCCCGATCGGTTCCTGGGCATCACGAACGGCGTGACGCAGCGCCGCTGGCTCGGCGTGGCCAATCCGCGGTTGCGCGCACTCGTCGACAACACGATCGGCGAAGGCTTCATGAAGGATTGGCGAAAGATCGCCGAACTCGAGCCGTATGCGCAAGACGCGGCATTCCGCGATAAGTTCGCTGCGGTGAAGCAGGCGAACAAGCGCGATTTCGCCCAGTGGCTCAAAACGAGCCGCGGCATCGAGTTCGACCCGGAGACGATTGTCGATGCGCAGGCCAAGCGTCTTCATGAGTACAAGCGCCAGCTGCTGAAGGTGCTGCACATCCTGTCGCTGCACGACCGCATTATCGACGGCGAGCTGCCCGACTTCCCGCCGGCCACGTTCGTGTTCGCGGCGAAGGCGGCGCCGGGCTATCGGCGCGCAAAGGACATCATCCGCCTGATCTGCGCCGTATCCGACCTGATCGCGTCTGATGCGCGCACGCGCAGCACCATCCCCGTCGTATTCCTGCCGAACTACGACGTGACCGCCGCGCAGCACCTGGTGGCAGCCGCCGACATCTCCGAGCAGAT
>CAYOBD010000205.1:0-4390 GCA_964402005.1 uncultured Eggerthellaceae bacterium | reverse complement strand
TAGTGATGCCGATTCGATTGTTTACTATGCAACGCAACTTGTTGGGAAAACGCTACGTGAAGCTACTGGCGTAGATGAAATAGACAGCATAGCCAGCAGAAAAGGGTCACTTGGCAATGCCGTCGAATACTACTATTTCAAGTTTGACCCCAATAGCGACCCGAATCCAGATTTTAACGAAGTTGGGATAGAGCTAAAAACCACACCACTGAAGAGAACTAAAAAAGGCGACATCGTATCCAAAGAGCGTCTTGTTCTGGCGATGATTAACTACATGGAGGTTGTAAACGAGACTTGGGAAACAAGTGCCGTGCTCAAGAAGAGCGACAAGATCCTCCTGTTGTCTTATCTCTATGACCCAGACCTTGATCCTGTGGACTATGAGTTCTACCTTGCAGAACTATGGTCGATACCAGAAGAAGATCTGTATACGATTAAGCGTGACTGGGAAACCGTTGTCGAAAAGGTGCGTAGCGGATTAGCCCACGAGATTTCCAGTGGCGACACGTTGTATCTTGAGGCATGCACGAAATCCGCCAATTCTGAAGTAAGAAGGCCTCAGCCTTTTTCTGACATCCCGGCAAAGCCACGAGCATGGGCGCTGAAACAGTCATATATGACGACTGTGACCAAGAAGCTGCTTGATGCGCAAGGAATAGCTAGGGACGAAAGACAGCGAAAACTCTCTCTGCGTGAGCTGGTTGAGCAACGCTTCGACGAGTATGTCGGATACACAGAAGACGATTTGGGGCATATGTTCGGGTTGCTTGGTAAGGGGAAGAAGAAGCCCAAGAGTCTATGCGCTCTTATTACGAAGCGAATACTCGGCGTAGACCCTGAATCTAGGATTCTAGAATTCGAAAAAGCGGGCATAAAGACCAAGACGATGAGAATCAAATGCAACGGCGTGCCGAAAGAATCAATATCGTTCCCCGTTTTCGATTACTTCGAGCTTGTCGAAACCGAATTCGAGGACAGTGAATTCCTTGGATACCTCGAGCAGAAATACCTATTCGTGATTTATCGCGAGGACTCAGATATGCGCGGTGAATACCATCTTGACAGCGTCATGTTCTGGCAGATGCCTGAATGCGATCTTCCAGAAGCAAAACGATGCTATGACGAGATGCGCGAGCGCGTTCGCACCGGCCATGCTGACAATTCAGTCAAATCAACCGAGAACAGATGCTGCCATGTGCGGCCTCATGGACGCAATAACGACGATGCGAAGATGACGCCTTATGGCGTGCCCGTCGTTAAGAAGTGCTTCTGGCTAAACGCGAAGTATATAGCTTCCGAATTGCAAAGGTTGATCGAGGAGCGCCGCTAGGATAGAATGGGGTCACATAGAATTGAGACGACACAGCAGCGATTGGAGAAACGTGTCATCCAATGTGATTAGAGTGGCCGAGCTATTCGCCGGCGTCGGGGGCTTTCGCCTTGGCCTTGACGGCTACCATGACCCCGAGCATCCAGAGTTCGACATGCCCGCAGCAGGGCCATTTCAAACCGTTTGGGCGAACCAATGGGAGCCTCCTGGAAGCGAGTCAAAGCAATTCGCGTGGCGTTGCTATGAGCAGCGATTCGGCGAAGGCAGCTGCGTGAACGAAGACATCAACAAGGTTCTCGACGATTTCGAGACAGGACGTGACTATCACGGCATTCCCGATGAAATCGACATGGTCGTCGGCGGCTTTCCTTGTCAGGATTACTCGGTAGCGAAGCCATTATCCCAAGCAGGCGGCATCGAAGGGAAAAAGGGCGTACTGTGGTGGGACATCTATCGGTTCCTTCACTTAAAGGAGCCGCGATACGTTCAGCTTGAGAACGTCGACCGTCTTCTTAAAAGCCCAGCACCTCAACGTGGACGGGATTTCGCAATCATTTTGTCGTGTTTGGCCGATCTGGGTTACTCAGTGGAATGGCGTGTTGTGAATAGCGCAGAGTACGGATTCAGCCAGCGCCGTAAGCGTGTGTACATATACGCTGAGCTCACGTCCAAAACGTGGAACCTCAAAGAACGCATCGAACATGGCGTGATTTCGTCTGCACTACCTATCACGAAACCAGAATCATTCAACGATGTTGATATTCCTGGCGACCCTTACGTGGTAACGCAAACGTTCAATATTGGCGGAAAGGGAAAGTCGCCTTTTGGAACCGCTGGATCGATGCAGGATCTCCACGTTGTCACATGTAATGCAGTTGAAGACTATCAAGGAGAGCGCAAGACGCTCGGCGACGTCATTGTCCCGCCTGAAGAGGTGCCAGAGGAGTTCTACGTCCCGGAAGACAAGCTTGAGAAATGGCGTTATCTAAAGGGCTCGAAGAGCGAGGAGCGCACTAAAAAGGGTGCGGATGGCGTGGAGTTCACCTATCACTACTCAGAGGGAACTATGGCGTTCCCCGATCTGCTCACCAATCCGTCTCGTACCATTTTGACGGGAGAAGGCGGAGCCGGAGCGTCTCGTTTCAAGCACATAGTTGAAATCGAGGGACGATATCGAAGGCTTGTGCCCGATGAACTAGACCAGCTACAAGGCTTTCCTAAAGGTTGGACAAACACGGGGATGACAGACGGTCGGCGGGCATTCTGCATGGGAAATGCTCTTGTGGTAGGTGTGCCGCATGCAATAGGTATGGAAATGGCGAAACGTTTCAGCGAGCAAAGCTAGGAGGCGGCGAAATGAACGAAGCTCAGAGGCGCGAGCAGTTGAAGAAAATCATAGAAGAAAGCGAGCCCATTTCAACAGGAGTTGCTCTGCGCTATCAAGGGGAAACCAAGCGGGTGGCGGTTTACAGAATCCCCCTTGAGATACTCGTCTACAACAAATATAACGGGCGTATCTCGTCGCGAGTCAAGGCTTACGAGAGGCTCCACCACGAGTTGAACGCCGAGAACGACTCCGATCGCGAACTCATTGAAAAGCTGCTCTGGGAATCCAAGGTTGAGCGAAACAAAAAGACCATGGAAGACCTGGTCGAGAATGGGCAAATGCGCCATGGCATAGTTACCGCAGATGGCGTAATTATTGATGGTAATAGGCGCGCATCGCTCCTGAATCGCGCATATCGGGAGCGCGATAAACACAAATGGTCGCCGATTGACGTTGACAAATGCCGCTATTTCAACGCAATCATACTTCCGCAGGATGCCGGTCCCCGGGATATCCAGCAACTTGAAACTACATACCAAATGGGTGAAGACGACAAGCTCGACTACAACCCCATCGAGAAATATCTGAAAGTTCGCGATCTCACCGACGTTGGCTTCGATGTCGACGAAATCGCCAAGATGATGAACGAAAGCGTTGCAGACGTAAGGAAATGGCAGCGCACGCTGGTGCTCATGGATGAGTACCTTGAAACCCTCGGTTACGAAGATATGTACCCGATGCTTAACCGAGTGGAAGACCAGTTCCTCTCCCTCAGCAAGGGCTTGAAGGATTGGCAGGATAGGTCCGTGCTTGCAATATACCGATGCGGACATCGATGACCTAAAGCTTATCGCCTTCGATTACATCCGATATGAACAAGAAGGCAAGGAATTCAGGCGTATTTGCAAACCCAGTAAAGAGGGCTCGATATTCCAGGATCAAACGATTTGGGAATCATTCCGCGATACCCACTTCGAAACAATGGATGCCTTGGAAGAAAAGGCAGTCGAAGAAGAAATCGAAGAAGCTCCTGCTGGAATCGACGTAGTCGAGGTGTTAAAGGCGCGAGACAGCAAATGGAAGGGTGAGGTATCAGATAGTTTCAAGAACAACCTGAAATACAGCGTCAGGCGCCTTGATGATCGCATGGATGACGCCAAACCGAAAGAGATTCTGAGGAAGGTCAGGGACCTGCTCAAGAGCATCGATACCGAACAGGATGGATTCTTGAACGACGATAGCGTGGGGAATCTCGTGCGTGAGATTAACCAGATAACCTACAGGCTTAAACGCGAATTGGGGCAATAGCTGATGGCGGGGTCAAAGAAGATAACGTTAAGCCTGCCGGATGGACAGGACTACATCCAGATAGGCGGCGATGTTGACGAGCTGCGCAGAGACCGCAGGATGGCGATGTCGCTCAGGCGCATCGACCCAAACTTCGATTCAGAAGCTTTACGCATCAACATTGCCGGACGCGATGTGACTGACTTGCTTCGCGCATTACATGACGCCCTTGCAAAACGCGGATACGAAGACGCGAACGATGACAAAGCCGACACGGTGCTGAAGAAGTTTTATGACGAGCAAAGGGCGTTCGCGGAGTTCAGCGAGAAAGCCCGGAGGATTCGAAATAACGATTGTGATGCCGATGACTTCAAAAGCTTTACGCAATCGGTCACGGAGAATCTTCCTGGTCGTCAGTTATACCCATTGCAGCTGCTGTCGGCATA
>CAYOBD010000204.1:0-4406 GCA_964402005.1 uncultured Eggerthellaceae bacterium | reverse complement strand
CGCCTTCGCATCGAAATCGAGACTGAGCGCGCCATTGATGAGGGCAAGCTCTTCCGGCGCCACCTTATCGTCCATCATTGCCATACGGCTTGCGATAACCCGCAAATCGAAGTCGAACTGCTCGCTGATGCTGCGGCCCAGATGCTTGCGCATGCGGTTGTCGTTTTCGGCGTCGAGCTCATCGAATTGTTGCCCATAGGCACGGATGCGATCGATGGAAGACGCCATTGTTTCGCCGATGATCTGCCACGTTGTGGCATTCAGGTCGGAAACGAGGGTCGAGACGTCAACGTCTTGCGGCTCCTTGGCCTTGCCGTGGCTTTGGTTTACGGTGAGGTTATGCGTTGTCGCATCGGCGTTGCTTCCTGGCGCGCCTTTGAAGAAATCGTCGAATGAGTCGACAAGATCGAGCGCTTTCGAGCCTGGGTATTCCGCGCCGCATGTCTCGCATACGAACCTATCTGTTCGGAAATCAACGTAGCTGCTTCCGCATGCTGGGCATTTCATGGGTCATCACCGGTTTCAATCGTTTGATTGCTTTGCCTCATGATACGCCACGATGCGGCAGTGACCCTCTTTGAATGCGTCCTAAAAGAAAGATCGGGATAGCTCGGTGCTGCGAAGTGGCGCATAATTATTGCCAATTCCAAGGAGGGCGCATGGCAAAGGGAAAACAGAGAAAGATTTGGAAGAGGGTCGGCATCGCAGTGGGCGTGCTTGCCGTTTTGTTCTTCGTGGCTTCGTTTATCATCGATAAGCAAAACCTAGATCAAACGTTTGCGCGTGTAGAACCCATGTCACCTAGGTTGATGCCGACCGAAGAGTTCGCAGACGCTTACAACAGCGAGCCCGTCGAATTCGAATTCCAAGACGCTACGTTGCGCGGCTACGTGTATAAAGCCGACGATCCGAAGGGCTTCATCGTGTTCAGGCACGGCATCACTTCGGAGCATATGGACTATCTGGCTTTGATATGCGCCATGGTCGATCGAGGCTGGACGGTGTTCGCGTACGATGCGATTGGCTGCGGGATAAGCGATGGTGATTACGTCAAGGGGATGGCTCAGAGTGCGCTCGACGTTGCCGCGGCGGTAGATTTCGTACGCGAAACCGGCATGTCCGACGGTCTGCCGCTCGTTCTGTGGGGCCATAGCTGGGGCGGCTATGGTGTGGCAGCTGCAATGGATATCGTTCCTGATGTGGATGCCTGCGTTACCATGTCGGGCTACAACTCACCGGTAGACGTGCTGATGGAGTTCACGGAGCGCATGATGGGGCCGGCTGCGGTGACGCAGTATCCGACGATGTGGCTGAACAACAAACTCGCGTTCGGCGCCGATGCCGACCGAACGGCGCTCGATGGGATAAACAAGACCTCAGCGCCAGTGCTCATCATCCACGGGAATGCCGATGCTGTTGTGGAATACGAGGGGTCTGCCATCATCGCGCAACGCGAACGTATTTCGAACGAGAACGTCCAGTACCTGGTTATGGATAAGCCTGGCTGCAATGGGCACAATTCATACTTCTACACAGCTCGGGCGAATGAGTACCTCAATCAGAAGGCAGAGGAGCTCGCGGATCTGTCTAAGCAATATCCCGATGGAATCCCCGAAGATGTAATTGCGACGTTCATGGAAGGGTACGACTACAAGCGTGCCAACGAGGCCTCACCTGAATTGATCGACGCGATAGACGCGTTCCTGACCGAGCAATGCTCGACGGGAAAGTTATAGCGCTCCTGGCCGAACAATGCTCGACTGCAGAGCTATAGAGCTCCTCACCGAGCAATGCTTGACAGGAAGCTAAAGCGAAGCCAGCGGTTTAAAGGTGCCTTGTGACAATCCTTTTTCGACTTGCGTGCGTGATCAAGGAACGATTGCCCATCGGCAACTCAGAGCTTGTGGTAATAGGGGCAGATGTCGGCATAGGAACCATCTGGCATGCGAAAGCCACCGGGAATCGTTCCCAACTGAACAAATCCGAGGTCTTCGTAAAGATGGCGAGCTGTTGCATTCGTGGCAACAACGGCGTTGAACTGCAGGATGCGGAATCCGTTTTCATGGCCCTTTTCCATCGAATCCTGGACGAGCATGCGACCGATTCCCTTACCGCGTGCAGCTGAGCCAACTGCGTAGCTTGCGTTGGCGATATGCCCGCAGCGGCCCACATTGTTTGGATGCAGGATGTAAAGGCCGATTACGCGCCCATCTTCAACTGCCACGCCGCAATACGTCTGCTCAGCGAAAAACACAGCTGCCGCTTCCTCGTCGAGCGTTTCCTCCTGCGGGAATGCGATGCCGTCTACAACGACTTCGTTCCACACATCGGCCATGGCTTTTATGTCCTGTTGCTCATATCCGCGAATCTCGATCATTTTTGCGTCCTTTCCCGTTGTGCGATGCTATCTAATGGAACTAAAGCTTCAAGGCTTTCTTAGGGCATTCATTTATGCAGGTCATGCACAGGATGCATTCGGTACCGTTTGTCCGATTGCGGGAGTTGTCGGTCATATCGACGTCCATCGGGCAGGCCTTCTTGCAGATGCCGCAGCCGACGCACGCGCTTTCGTCGCAGGTTATCCGTAGACGTGCCACCTTGGTCGCAGGCTTCATGAGCAGGCTGATCGGGCAGAGGTATTTGCAAAATGCACGATTGTCCTTGAGGGCGAATGCGAGTGCGATGCCGGCAGCGTAATAAAGGACATTGCCTGCGATGAATGCTACGAATAGGGTGCCCTCGATGTCTTTGGCAAAAACCAAGATCGCAGCAGATATGATGACGGAGCACCCGAGAAGGATGAACCGCACCCATCCCCAAGATTTCCGTTCGCCATGCCTAGACTTGTAGGGAAGAAGGTCGAGTACCATGCCGGTCCAGCAGGCGTATCCGCACCAGCCGCGCCCGAACAGCGCGGGACCGGCGATTTTCGCGACGAGATAGTGGATCGTCGCACCGGCGAACACCCCTTTCGCCAAGTAGCACCAAAAGCCTTCGATCTGCATGTTCTCGCCTTCGATGAATCCAAGGAAGACGAGCATGTACAAACCCACTGCGAACTGGACGAACCTGCGAGCGTGCTTCCAATTCGCCGCGAAGAGTGCCAGCCCGATGGCTATGCATGAACCGATGTAGGTGAAATTCCAGAGATAGAAGATATTTCCCAGTCCGAGCCACAGAGCAACGGCCACCGCTTCGAAGACAATCCAGATAAAAATCGCTGGCTTGAACTTTGCGAGCATGCGTCAACCTGTCTCTTAGAACATAGGCCTCGGATTTCTGATGAGGCCTATGTCTTATTGCTATCCCTTGAAGCTTTTCATTGAAAGCTCTTGCGTATGATATGCATCATACGCAAGCATGCGCATCATACGATGCCAAGTTAGTGAAATTGTAGGTTTTGGAAAAGGATTTATGATGGCGTTCGATTTCAAAAAGGAGTATCGCGATTTGTACCAGCCGAAGACAAAGCCGTCTATCGTCGAGGTGCCGCGCATGCGATTCATTGCCGTTCAGGGCGAGGGCGACCCCAACGAGGAAGGCGGTGCGTACAAAGAGGCAATCGGATTGCTATACGGTTTGGCCTACACGCTCAAGATGAGTTACAAGACCGAGCATGCGATTCCAGGGTTCTTCGAGTATGTTGTGCCGCCACTTGAGGGTTTCTGGTGGCAGCCGGGCGTGACCAGTGTCGATTTCAACGAAAAAGGATCGTTCAATTGGTTGTCTGTGATTCGCGTGCCCGAGTTCGTCACCGATGCCGAATTCACCTGGGCGTTAGGGGAGGCAACGAAGAAGAAAGGGCTGGACTTTTCGCATGTTAAGCTGATAGAGATCGAAGAGGGTCTGTGCGTCCAGTGCATGCACATAGGCCCCTATGATAACGAGCCGGAAACGGTTGCCGCTATGCATAGGTTCGCAGAATCTCAGGGTTATGTGCCTGATTTCACAGACGAGCGTCGACACCACGAGATCTATCTATCCGATCCGCGCAAAGGCGATCCGATGAAGGCGAAGACGGTAGTGAGGCATCCGATAAGGAAGCTATGACAGACCGAAATCTTCAGGAAGATGCGACAAAGCAGTAAAGGATGCGGCACGCACTATTCTCAGAAAGGGTTGCCGAGCGAGATTGAATAATTGTGCCTGTGCAATTGACTAGGATTGGCCGTGTGTGAAGATGCCGCGAAGGGATTTGCCGAGCGTGCGGCATGTGTTATCATGCGAGGGCTGTCTTGCCTTGGTCGGAAACCAAGGCGCGAAAAGGAGAACCCAATGAAACCCGATATCCATCCCAACTACATGGAGTGCACCGTGACGTGCAGCTGCGGCAACACGTTCAAGACGCGTGCCACCAAGCCCGAGATCCGCATCGAAATATGCAACGAGTGCAACCCGTTATACAC
>CAYOBD010000203.1:0-4424 GCA_964402005.1 uncultured Eggerthellaceae bacterium | reverse complement strand
GGCGGACGCGTGCCGCGCTGTGCCAACAAGTTCGGCAGCGCTAACGAGCTCGTGGCTGCCCGCGAGGCCGAGCGCAAGGCCAAGCGCGCTGCGCAGGTTGCTGCCGCCGAGGAGAAGCGCAAGGCCGAGCGTGAGGCGAAGGCTGCAGAGAAGGCAAAGCGTGCTGAAGAGTTTGCACTCAAGGCTGAAGCAGATGCCAATCGCGCTGCCGAGAAGGCTGCGAAGGAAGCTGCCGAGGCTGCTGCCGCTACCGTTACCGACGAGGAAATGGCTGCACCCGAGCCTGTCGTCGAAGAGGCCGTCGCTGAAGAGCAGGCCGCTGAATAACACAGCACAGGTAAACGTTTGTGAAAAGCCCGATCGCCTTATGGCAATCGGGCTTTTTTGTCCCATAACTCGTATTTGCGATTTTCAGATGGGAAGCTTGCATTCGAAGCTTGTTCATTGATGAGCGGTTACTCGATGCCTGTTCGATGATGAGCAGTTTATTCGATGTTCGTTCGATGCTGAACAGTTACTGGATGCCTGCTCGATGCTGAGCAGTTCCGAATGCGCAATCTTGTGCAAGAGAAGACGATCCTGCACGAGATTGCACGGTCGGAACTACCTAGAGATTACCTATGTAATTAATGAACTGGGGTTTTGAAATCTGCAGTTGTCGAAACGCCCTAAAATCAGTTCCGATTGCGAAATCTTGTGCAAGAGCAGCCGATTCTGCACGAGATTGCGCGGTCGGAACTCCTTAAAGACTCCGCGTCCCTGAAAGATCATCTCTGCGTTTTCCAAGATATGAAAGCCCAAATAGTTGTGCGCGGTTCGATCAGGGTGAAGCGTTGTATGCCGCCGTCATCGATCGGCTTCAGATTGGTATCAAGCCAGTTTCTCAGGCGCGGGGCGATTAGCGCTGCCTCGGCTTCATCTACGTATCCCCGTGCAGCCTGCAGCGCCAGAGAATGCAATTTCGCGAATGCTTCATCTGGGCTTTCGAACGTTTCATGGCGCTTGCTTTCGATATAGGCAACCTCGGGAGCTATGCCGCGTGACGCAAGGATATTGAAAGCATAGAGGAAATCCGAGCTTACCTGCTGTCCGATGCTGCAAGCCTTGAGCAAGACATCGTCGATGCGCGGTGAAGGGCCTTTCGGCAACGTAATGCAGACGCGCCTCCTTGCTGCGGCGGTGAGTTTCTCGAGTGCAGCCCCCAAGTCCACAGTAGCTATCGAGCGGGATGCCAATGCGACATCGGCGCACCCTTCGACGAGGCCGATCGAGCTCCAATCGTCATCCCATCCGATGCGATGGGCCTCGATGGAATCGACGCCCGCCTCCTTAGCCTGCGCGGTCATGACGTCGAGCATCCCTTGCGAGAAGTCCAACGCGATGACATGATGCCCACGCTGTGCCAGCGGGATGGCGAGCGCACCTGTGCCGCAGCCTACATCGAGGACGGTTTCCCCAGGGAGGATGCCCGCAAGTTCCAGGAAGCGATCAACGTATTGGGAATGCGACCCGTGCCGAGAGGAGTAATCCGCTGCGCGTGCATCCCAGACGGCGGGATCATCGGCATGCTCGCGTGCTGCTTGCAACCGTTTCCATTCAGCGTTCCAATCTATCGTCTTAAGCAGCGGTTCAAACGAGTCTTCCATGACCGGATTCCTTTCCCGGGTTTTCGTTGGGGCAGAGGCGAATGTTTCCTGCGACCCACCGCATTCGGCAACCATTCAAAGTGTTTGTGCGCATTCTCGTTCTGCTTGCGGATACAATCTTTTCGAACACTATACTAGATGCACGCGATTCGGAGTCCGTCCGAATGCGCTGACTGAAAAGGAGAGTGCTGCTATGCATGTCGAGCTTCTGTACCATACACCTGATCCGCAGCGCGCCGTAGCAACTGCAGCGCGTCTGTGCTATGCACCCATCGGCGCTGCCGAGCTGATGGAATCGCTTGATGAAGAGGCAATCCTCAAGGTGCTGCGCACCATCATGAAGGGCGGGCATTTTTCCACGCTCGAGCATGCGAGCTACACGTTCGCCATTGAGGGCGTCTCGCGTGCGCTCACGCATCAGCTCGTGCGCCATCGTTTGGCGAGTTTCAACCAGCAAAGCCAGCGCTATGTTGCATACCGCGATGGCCTTGAAGTGGTCAAGCCCGATAGCATAGCTGCGAACGAAGAGGCGAATGCCCTGTTCGACAAGATGATCGACAGCACGGTGGAAGCTTACAAAGAGTTTTTGGCCATGGGGATTCCCGCCGAGGACGCGCGTTATATCCTGCCGAACGCCGCTGAAACGAAGATCGTCGTCACGATGAATATCCGTGAGCTGCTGCACTTCTTCAGCCTGCGTTGCTGCAACCGCGCGCAGTGGGAGATTCGCGACCTTGCGTGGAAAATGCTCGATTTGGTCCGCGAAACCGCTCCCTACATCTTTGCAGATGCCGGTCCGAGCTGCGTCCGCGGCGCATGCCCCGAGGGCAAGATGTCGTGCGGAACGCCGTATCCGCGGGTGACGCGGGACTAAGGTCTGCATTCGAATATGGCACTATCAGCACGGAAAAGCGAAGCGGCGCGCGCATTCCGCGAGGACGGCGCGCTTAAGACGCATGTAGGCGGTCAGGCGCTGCTTGAAGGCATAATGATGCGCGGTAAACTCAACTGGGCGGTTGCTGTGCGCGAGCCAGATGGCGGCATCTACACTGAAGAGCACGAACTCTCGATGGGGAAAGATGCGAAAAGCAAACTGAACTGGCCCATCGTGCGCGGCGTACGCGCTTTCGTCGGATCGCTCGTGCTGGGATACAAAGCTCTCTCGATTGCCGCCGAGCATGCGTATGTAGAGGAAGACGAAGAAGGGGCTTCCAAGATTGCCGAAACCGCTGCATCGGTCATTGGATCCCAAGATGAGGCCGAGCATGCCGATGACGTTGTAGAAGGTTTGCAACCTGATGCGTCCGGCAGGGAAGCAAGACAAGGTAGCGATGCCTTCCATGCCGACGATAAGGGTGTCAAATTCTCTTGGGCCAGGGATTTTGGGAATCCCGACGAGATGATCGATGGGCTTGCGGCCCAGCGTACCCTCGAAGTGATAGACGGTGATACGGGGATGCCGGTGCGCTTCGAGGATGAAGTCGGGGAAACCGAAGATTTCGGCGAAATCGGGGCAGATGACGTAGTCGGTGTAGCCGGCGCGGCAGACGTAACCGATGAAGTTGATTCGGACGATGCAGCAGAAGCAACCGATCCGGAATCGGAGAAAAAGCCCCTGCTCGATAGCAAGGCCATGGCATTCTCGATGGTTCTCGGACTTGTGTTGGGAATTGCTTTGTTCATCGTCGTGCCCGCTTGGGTTACGAACCTGATCGTGGGCGAGTACGACTCCAACACGCTCGCGTGGAACATCGTCGACGGCTTGCTGCGCATAGCGGTCTTCATATTCTATATCTGGCTCATTGGGCGCATGAAGGATATCAAGCGGATGTTCGGCTATCACGGCGCCGAGCATAAGACAATACACTGCTTCGAGCACGGACTCGATCTCACACCGGAAAACGCACGCAGCTTCCCGCGACTGCATGTGCGCTGCGGTACGGCGTTTTTGATCATGGTAATGATCCTCGCGATTTTTATCTATACGGTCACACCGCTCAATGCCCTCATCGACGCCTGGGGTGTACCTGCGGGCGCGCCGAAATTGATTCTGGTCATCGTCGTGCGCATCATCCTGCTGCCCGTCATCGCAGGTGTGGCCTACGAGGTCACTGTAAAGTGGGCGGGATCCCATCCCAACAATCCGCTGGTGAAGGTCGTGCTTTGGCCTGGCATGCAGATGCAGCGCCTCACGACGCGCGAACCTGACGATGGCCAGATCGAATGCGCTATCGCTGCGATGCGGCTTGTGCTCGAACGAGAAAAGGCCGAAGGAATCTAGCGCATCCTGTATGCGCCATCCGTTGGCTTCCGTAATCAAAACGAAACGTGAATTTCAGCCGCGCGGCATCCTTTTCGTGTATCCTAGCGACTTGCCGAAGCGCTCAAAGCGGTCGGCAAGCCCACGCACGTTAATAAGCAGAGGGTTGTAGGTCGTGCGAACGATTGCCGCTGTGGAATTCGGCGGCAGAAGCGAGGATGCGCTTATGAAGCTTGTTGTTACTGAGAAGAACGACGCCGCAGAGAAGATTGCGTCGCTTCTGAGCTCAGGTTCCCCCAAGAAGGATAAGGTTTTCAACACTCCCGTGTACCGCTTTGAGGTTGACGGTGAGGAATGGGTGACCATCGGGTTGCGCGGCCATATTCTCGAACCCGATTTTGCTCCCCAGCTTATCTACCGCAAACGAGGCGGCTGGATGGGAATCGCTGCGGATGGAACGACGCTTCCGGCAAAGATTCCATCGGCTCTGCCAAAGCCCCCGTTCAAGAAGAAGAAGC
>CAYOBD010000202.1:0-4430 GCA_964402005.1 uncultured Eggerthellaceae bacterium | reverse complement strand
ATCGTCGCGGGCGAAATCCCGTCGGCAAAGGTGTACGAGGACGACCTGTTCTACGCATTCGACGACATCGAGCCCGAAGCGCCCGTGCACACGCTGGTCATCCCGAAGCAGCACTTCGACAACCTGCAAGATGGCGTACCCGAGGAGCTGCTCGGCAAGCTGCTGAAGGTCGTTCCCGAAGTGGCCAAGGCCAAGGGCGTTTACGAGACCGGCTACCGCTCCGTCATCAACACCGGCCCCGACTCCGCCGCCACAGTGGGCCATCTGCATGTGCACATCCTGGGCGGCACAAAGATGGGCCGCTTCACCTTCGAAGGCTCCCAGCGCCTGGACGGCTAACGCAATCGCAAGCAAGAACAGACGAGTGCGACGGCCCGCCTGCGCCTGCCGTCGCACTGCTGCATCCTAGAATGCCTTCCACCTGCACCAGCAGGCACATTATCGATATACGGCTGCAAATCCGAGCGGGTTGTTAAATCACGATGCGATAGAGGCGCATGTCGCCTTCAGAGAGCACAAGCTCTAAACCTGGCGTGTCCTCATGGACGGCGAAGATGCCCGCCCATTCTGCAGGATCGTATCGGTTCTGATAGATGGTCCCCGACCCGTCGCAGTCCAGCTGAAGCACGTACCCTGCACCCAAATCGATTGCGGCTTCAGCCACTTGCCTATCAGAAGCAATCTTATCGATTGACTTTGCAAGCAAGCTCTTCTCTCCGCCTTCGGACCCGTAGAAACTGCGCGTCATCACATCGATTCCGTACAGGCCGTACGCGAAAGCGCTGCCGTCATTGGGGTTATTGAGCACAACACCACCGCCATCGACCTCCTCGGAAACGAGCAAGAGAAACTCACGTTCCTCCGAAGTCAGAAAGCTGGTCTTAGAGTTCGGATCATTGAAGTCGGCCATGCTCTCAGCGTAGCTGAGAAGCGTTACTGACCGCGGAAGCGGAAGGGGAACGAAAGCCACTACGACCACGATAGCCGCAGCGACTATTCCGCCGACCCAACCTATCCGTAACGACTCGAGCCGCATAGATGCGATTCGCATACGGCTTGGGGTCTTCGTGTCGCTGCCGTCTGTTGCGGGAGCTACGCACGCGGATGCATTCGCGTCGCTGCTGCCCGCTACAGGAACCGCACCATCGGGGGCCTTCGCACCCTTCCCGCCGACCGCGGCATGCGCGATGCGGGACAAGACGCATGCAATCGCTCCAGCTCCCTGCGCAGCCAACGGTATGGCATACAGCATCAGCGTGGCCATCAGACGCGGAGGGTGGTTATACCAGAATCCAGAGAACAGGCTCTTCAGCGGCCCCGCCGGCAGAACCAGATTCGCACACACCAACACCGCTGCAATCAGATACGGGACCAAAAGCCACCGCCGACGCCTGTCGATCAAGCACGCGACTGCGCCCACAAGCACCACGAAACCAAGCGCGTACTGAACCCCTATATGCGGCGACCACAGCACGAGGATGCGAGCGACGCCCGAAACGACACCCCCTCTAGCATCGTACGAGTACGTCACCACGTCTTCCAAGAAGGGCAACTGCCCGACAGCGATCCAAGCAACGACGCACACGACAATCCATGCGCCCACGACAAGAATCCGCCGGCCCATCGCCCTCCCTGCCGTGCGGCGCGCAAGCACACAGGCGATATAACCCATGATGAACACAACCGCCGAGAAGAACGCGCTCGGATGCGCGAACGCAATAGCGGCAAGCCCGACGAGCGCCATCAGGATGCGCACGGGAAAGAGGGAGAAAGCCGCAGGCGATGCACCTGTAACGGCTTTGCCGGAGACACCCGTAACCGCTTCGCCTGCAGCGCCAGAAACCGCTTCGTCGGCGACACCCGAAACCGCTTCGCCGGCAGCGTCCGAAGTATCGGCGCCACTCGAAACCTCGTCAACCCCAGCGTCGCTCCTCCGCACCAACGGGAAGCAATCCATAAGCAGCGCCATGAAGCTTGGCACAAGGGCAAGTCCGAGCGCGGTCGGATACAGCAGCACCGGCCGCGTGAAGAACTCCCAGGGGAAAGCCGCGAACAGCATGCAGCACGCCGCACCCGCATATGCGCGGTAATCGCGGAAGCCGAACACGCGAGTCAGGACCGCCCAAACGCCTAGCGGAAGCATGAAACCGACTACGACCGTATTCACCGCGTTCAACGCCAACGTCACAGGCACGTCCATGAAGCCCAGTACGAGCGCCGCCAGAAGCGAATGGGCAGCAGGATAGAACGCTCCAGCCTCGTCAGGATTGGTCGTCACCTCGAGCATGGACCAATTGCCCGTCTCGACGAACGCCCGCGCGCTTCCCATGTGATGGGCTATATCGTTGCCGCATACAAAAGCGTCAGCCGTGCCGAGAGGCAGTACGTAAAGCAGGAGTGCACCGACAATCCCGCAGACAAGGTATGCGGCGAACGTGCGCACCTCCCCCGCCTCGAGTCCCATTGATATCCCGTGCGGAGCCGCACCCGCACGTGCGGTGCGGCTTGAAGCGCGCAACCTGCGAATAACAGCAAGCGCGCATCCCACAGCGGCAAGCGGCACTACGAGCACGGGCCAGGAACACCAGATCCCAACCTTTGCGTAGAGAACGGCCGCTATCGAATAGATTGCAATGGAGGGCAGTGGGGCAAGCGCGACGGAAGGTAGCAAACGTCCCCCGAGCCCACGCAGGAACAGGAAACCGGGACCATAAACGAATAGCAGCAGAGCAATCACAGCCGCTATGAACAAACCCCACACGCTCTTCCCTCTCGCGTCCTAGGAGCAAAAAGCCCAGTAAATAAAACCGCTACAAGTGTACTCGAAGGGCATCGGCTTCGCATCTTCGGTGGCATCAAACCGCAGCAGTGAACCGCCTGGGGCCGTCATCCGCACTCGCCTATCCATCCAAAACGATACGGTACAGGCGCATGTCGCCTTCGGACATAACAACTTCGAATCCAGGCGTATCGTCCTCGATGGCATAGATGCCTTCCCAAGTTTCCGCATCGTAGGAGCTCGGATAAATCGACGGACTCCCTTGATCAGGCAAGTCGAGCCGAAGCACGTACTCCAGGCCCAGCCTCTTAGCAGCCGCCGCAACTTCTTTGTCGGACGCGATCTTGTCAATCTGCGCCGCGACAAGGGCCTCGTCTGTTCCGTCTTCTACGCTGTAGAAGTGACGCACCAGCACATCCGTCCCGTAAAGGCCGTAAAGGTAGGCACTACCGTCGTTGGGGGCGTTCAACACCACACCGCCCCCCGCGCAAATCTCAGCGGCGCGCTGGCAGAAGTCCCGCTCATCTTCCTCCAAATAGCCTCTGTACCCATTCGGGTCGTATTGGCTGGCGAGCTTCTTCTCGTATGACAGCAATGTGGCGGATTTGGGAATCGGAAGCGGCAGAAGCGCGACCATCAGCACGATGATGGCCACCGCAAGCGCCCCTACCCAACCAGCCGTCATCCTGGCGGGAAGCAGGTTCCTCCGCAGCAGGGTTGTACGTCTTTCGCGGGTGGTGGGACCATCTTCCGCTCCTTGCCCGCCCTTGCGTATCCGCCGGCCCAGCGAGCGCATGCACAGCGCCGCAAAGCCCATGAACACCCCCGCTCCTTGAACTACGACAGGCGTTCCGAATATCGCAACTGCTGCGGCAAGGCGTATGTAATGGTTGTACCAGAATCCCGTCAAAACGATTCGAAGATCGCCCATGGGAATCACGAGACAGGCAAACGCAAGCGCAGCTGCAGCGAAATACGGCAACAGAACCCACCTGCGCCGTCCGTCCAGGAAGCACGCCACGATGCCTACGAGCGCAAGGAAACCAAGAACGTATTGGCAACCCAGATAACGCACCCAGAAAGTCAGGATTGCCGCTCCACCCACAAAGAAGCTCTTATGGAGATCGTAGCTGTAGGTGACGATCGCCTGGATTGAGGGCACGCGCGAAAGGGCGAACCATACTGCAGCACATACCGCAAGCCATAAGGTAACCCACAGGATGCGCATGACGATGCGCATGCCCCGCGTACGCACTACCAACACATACGCGATATAGACAATGGCGAACAGGATGCCCGAGAAAGCCACGCAGGGGTGCGCAAACGCCACTGCGATCAGCGCGACGAACGCAATCGCCAGCCCACCGAAGAATTTTGGGGCATCCCGCCTGAAATCAGACTTGGGTACCCGCGCGCGCACAGGCCGACCGGGTCCAGCCCCAAAGCAATCCATGAGCAATACCGCGAATCCAGGCAGGACAGACACGCCGAGCAGGTACGCGAACAGAGTCGGAGCCCCGTATGTCATGAACACCCAGGGGCAAGCAAGAAACAGCATGCAGCAAGCAGCCCCCGCATAGGTACGGGAATCGCGCCAACCGAAGACGCGCACCATCAGCAGCCACATCCCCAGCGGGTAGAAGAAGCAGCT
>CAYOBD010000201.1:0-4455 GCA_964402005.1 uncultured Eggerthellaceae bacterium | reverse complement strand
GACGTCCAAGCTAGTGGCACCAATGGCGTTGATGCGACTACCGTCACAGGCAATTCGCCTGCAAGCGTCTCAGAAGACAACGAAAACGACGAAACGCCCGAAGGGGCGCAGCAACCGACCGACAAGTACAAGGCGACCATCGTTGTCGGCGAGAATCAAAAACGCGAATACAATGGCGCTGCGATCGGCGATGACGAGTACTATGTCGAGGTATCGTACGAAGATTCCGGCGAAACCATCCGCTACTACCCGCGCGACAGCGAAGATGTGGGCGACTTCTCCTTTATGACCGACGCTGGCGAACCTCTTGACCAAGCCCCGACGAATGCGGGCAGCTACCGGATTCAAGCGCATATTCTTGCCACGGTAAGGCATGCCGCCCGCACGCTGGAATCCCCGTTCGAGATCACCAAGAAAATCGTGCCGATACCCACAATGCCGACGACGGTCGCCTACACTGGCGAGGAGCAGAGGGTCCTCGCCGACACCGATCTGTATACCGTGGAAGGCGGTTCAGCTACTGAGGCGGGGACTTACACGGCGCGGGTAACGCTCAAGGACCCAGATAACTACACCTTTGAAAACGGAGATTCCCTGAACAACCCCCATGTGGGATTCCTCGATATCGCGTGGGCGATTGAAAGCGCAGCAGGCAGCCAAGGCGCACAACAGGCTGGTTATAGCTGGGAAGTCACCCCTGCGTCCAACCCCGATTTGACGTTCGGAAACATGACCGCTCAAAGAGCTTCGTCTCTTCTTGTGGCCAAGATCATGGCCGTGCGCGACGGCTGCATCAATCGGCTGAGCTCAATAATCCTGAACATCGTCAAGCTGACGCGGGCGCTGTTCCCGGGGCAGAGCTTGTAGCGGATTGCGAGCGGTTCGGGGCTTGCTCAATGGGTTTTCTTCTTGGATGTGAAAAGGCGGGGGTCGATTTCCCCAGCAAGACGGTGTTCGACGAGGTGTCGCTGGGCGTGGACACTGGCGACCGCATCGGCATCGTCGGGCGCCATGGCGACGGCAAGTCCACGTTGCTATCGCTTCTATCCGGCGAGCTGCAACCTGATCGTGGGCGCGCCATACGCACAAACGGCGTGACCGTGGGCGTGTTGGGGCAAACCGACAAGCTTCGCGAAGACGACACCGTGGGCATCTCCATCGTGGGCGATGTGCCCGAATACGAATGGGCCGCCAATCCCCGGACGCGCTCCATAATCGCGGGCATTGCGGGCGACATCCCCTGGAATGCGAAGGTGGGCACGCTTTCCGGCGGGCAGCGTCGCCGCGTCGACTTGGCGCGGCTGCTGGTGGGCGATTGGGACGTGCTGATGCTCGACGAGCCCACGAACCATTTGGATGTGCGCGCCATCAACTGGCTGGCCCTGCATCTGAAGGCGCGATGGCGCGATGGCGCGGGCGCATTGCTCGTGGTCACGCACTGAACCGCGAGCGCATCAGCTTGGGCCTGAAGCAGACGCAGCCTGATCCGTGGATCAAGCTGGTCGAAGCCTATCCGGTTGGCACCATCGTGGACGGCACCGTGACCAAGCTCGTCCCGTTCGGCGTGTTCGTCCAGCTGGGCGATGCCACCGAGGGTCTCGTACATATCTCTGAGATGGCTCCGCGCCACATCGAGGCACCGGCCCAGGTCGTCAAGGTGGGCGATGTGGTGAAGGTGAAGGTCATGGAAGTCAACCCTGAGCGTCGCCGCATCTCGCTGAGCATGAAGGCCGCTGCTGCCGAGCTGGGCATCGAGATTGCAGTCGACGAGGACTACGTCGTCGAAGAGCGCCCGGCCCGCAAGGCCCGTCGCACCGAGGGCGACCGCGAAGCTGCCGCTCCGGCCGCTGAAGAGCCTGCCGCCGAAGAGGCGCCTGCAGAGGCCGAGGCTGAAGCTGAAGTCGAAGCTGCTCCTGCCGCCGAGGAGGCGCCCGCCGAAGAAGCCGCACCTACCGAGGAATAAGCGATACGACATATCGCGATGCACGAAGGCCCCGCATTTGCGGGGCCTTCTTCGTAATCGAAATGGGGTTAAGGATCAGAAACGAGCCGATTGCCCCAAGGGTTCAATCCATTCCAGCTAAGCAGCTTTCTCGCCCTGTTCGCTCTTTTCGCCTTCCCCGCTCTGCTCACCCGTCTCGGCCTGATCGGCCTGCTCTGTCTTCTCACTCGCAACGGGGAATTCGAACGAATCCGGCACGCCTACGGACTCGATGCCGACCTGAGCGAATTCCTGTGGAGTCTCCGGAGCCGGCTCGACCTCACCTGCGTTCTCCGCGCGTTTCCGCTCAAGCTCTTCTTCGGTACGCTCAGGCAGATCAGAGGACACGACGTCATAGATCATCTGCGTATAGATCTGCGCAGCCTCGTCGGTCAGATGCGTGCCGTCACCATCGAAGTACTCCGGATGGTCGGCCGAAAGTCCATACCAATCGATCAGCTTGGCATTATCGTATTTTTCACAGCAAGCTGCGAGCGTCTCGTTCGATGCATCCATGAAGTCGGTCGTCGAGCGCGTGTTGATGAACCAGACCTTCTTGTCGGGACCGACCTCGTCCATGAGCGCGTCGGTTTGCTCTTCGACCACATAGCCGTTCGTACCGAGCGCGAACACGACGATATCGCCCACCACGCCATCATCACGATAGGCAGCATAGATGTCCGGGGCTTCGTACAGCTGGCGATTCTGAACCGAATCGATCTTGCCGAACGGGAACGTTTCCTCGAAATACGGGATTGTACGCACCGATACGGAATCACCGATCAGCAGAATGTCGTATTTCTTCTTCGCGCTTACCGCAGCGGCTGCCGACGCGTCTCCTTCAGCATCGGTCTCGCCGCGCACAGCCGCCTCGTTGCCTAGGAAGGACGTAGCCGGCACCAAAAGCAAACCCCCGATGGACACAACCACGATAGCCGCGCCCACAACGAACGGAATGAGATGATCGCGCACCCACATGCCCAACGTGAACTCGCGCGAGCGCCAAGCGCCCACGAACGCTCCGATGGCACCGTGACGGATCGGGTTCTCCACGATGTAGTACGAGAACGCCGAAATCGCAAAGATTACGACCAGCTGCACGATGCGCAGGAGAATCGGCACTTCGGAACCGAGCATGTTCGATCCGGTCATCAGCAGGATGATGGGCCAATGCCACAAATACATCGAATAGCTGATCTTTCCTATCCACACGAGGGGTTTGAGCGAGAAGAACCACCCGATCCAACTGGCTGGATGGACCATCGACGCAATGGCCACCGCCGTCAGCAGCGAACACAGCACAAGACCGCCGCGGTAGTTAAACGGCGAATAGCCGTCCATCGTTCCTATCATGATCAGCAGGCCGAGAACAGCTGCTATGCCGGCAACGTTCAGGATGAGCACCTGACGATTGTCCATATAGCCGCCATTGCCATCCCTCAGGCGCTGATAAGGCCATACAAACGCCAGTAACGAGCCGATGAGCAGGCTGAAAGCACGCGTATCCGTGCCGAAGTACACGCGCGACGGATCAGCATTGGGGCTGAATTGCAGCGCCATGTCGATGGCCGACAGCACAATGAGCACCACGATGCCGCGCATCAGGTTCTTTTTGCTCACGCCGAACTTCATGCACACAAGCAGCACGATCGGCCAGATCACATAGAACTGCTCTTCAATCGACAAGCTCCAGAAGTGCTGCAACGGCGAATTGCCGATGTTGTCGAAATACGAAGCGCCGTTGAAGATCTGCCACCAGTTGTTGTAGAACAGCAGCGACGGAATCACATCGGGACGCATACGCGTAAGCAGCGCATGGTTGAAAATGGTGCACAGGAACGCCGTTCCGAGCACTGCGAACACGACCGCTGGGATGATGCGCCGCACACGGCGCAGCCAGAAATTCTTCAGGCTGATGGAACCCGTCTCGCTGAACTCGCGCAGCAAAAGCCCGGTAATCAGGTAGCCCGAAAGCACGAAGAAGATCGTTACGCCCAGAAGACCGCCCGGCGCCCACGGCATCATCATGTGATAGAAGATAACGGCAAGCACAGCCAACGCCCGCAGCCCGTCGAGCGCGGGAACGTACCTGGACTGTGCGATCGCTCCTTCGGACTGGACGGCCCGTCCCTGCCCATGCTGTGTCGAACGTCGCACGCCGCGAGAGCCGCCGCGACTGCGCTCATCGGAAAGCGCCCGCCCGTCGCGCTGCGCCGACCTATGCCGCCCACCCGCAGAGCGGCCACCCGAGCGTACGCTGGCGCGCGCACCCGCGGTCCGGCTGTTTCTGCTGTTCATACGCGACATATAGGCAATCCCCCCCCGATAAAGGCACAGTTTTATCAGTATACGATGATTCTCGCAGACCAACGGTGGGTTTTTGATGGTAATTACGAGGTCGCAAATGATTTGGCGGAGACAGGGTGAAACACTGCAAGGCGGAACAGGGCGAGCCTCTATCCGATTCCCGATGG
>CAYOBD010000200.1:0-4533 GCA_964402005.1 uncultured Eggerthellaceae bacterium | reverse complement strand
GCCATCTACCAGCTCGGTGAACTCAGTATCCCCATCGTATTTGACGGCGACGTATTTCTTTGCGCTGTCATACTTTATCGCCGTTACAGCATTGCCCTCTGACACGGAGTTGAGGCTATCCGACACCGCAGCAAAGGCGAATTCGTAATCCGCGGGGGCCGTCACATTGCTTGCGCCATTCAGCTCCTGTTCCGTAGTAGTCACCGTGACATCTTTAGCCGACCATTCGCTGGTTGTCTCCGACAAGGTTTCGCTGGACGCATCCACCGCATGGACTTTGACGACGTTCGGCTCGCTCCAATAGGCATACAGGTTCAGCGCGCCCGCTACCGGCTGTGTAAAGTCGTACTGCGTATATTCTGAACCGTTCTTAGTTGCCCAATAGCGGAACAAGAGCCCGTAATCGCCCGTGTAGACTGGAACGTTGGTCGGCTCGGAAACAGCGTTTCCGGTCTTGACGTCCTGAGAATAGGTGTTGGTTTCAGTGTCAAATGCATAGGTCGCTGGATCCCAAGTTTCGCCCCAACCAGCATCCGCGCTATTGAGGTTATAGGTCACATGCGCACCCCAAACCGCGTAAAGCGTCTTAGGTTCCTTGGTGTTGATCGCGTAGGTGTCGGTGCTGTTCTTGTCGTAGAAGGTCGCAGTCTCGTCGCAGACCGCCTTGTCGCTCCAGCCAAGGAAAACAGCACCTGAGCCTTGCGGCGCAACGAATCCGGTGCCGCCACTCAGCTTGAACCTGCTGTTGTTGGTTATGCCGTAGGCGGTCGCCGTGCCGGCCCCCGCATCAACCGTACCAGAGGCGGGCTGCCAAGAGCCGGCCGTCGCCCCAGGAACTTGGCCGAAATCAACATTGCCGTCCACCACCGTGCCGCCATTGGCGTCGTACGTGATGCTGGCTGTATCGACTTTTACATAAACGGCGTCCAGGCAGATGACGTCTTTGCCGCTGACGCGGGAAGCGTCATCTGCATGCAAAATGAATACCTGACCGGGCTTGTATATGGTTCTGCCGTCCGAGCCATGCACTTTCCAACCTACAAAGGTATATTTCTCTGGGGCGTTGGCAGAGTGCGTCAGCGTAACGCTGGCATAATCCGCAAAGCTTCCGTTGACAAACAGCTCGGGGCTCGTGCCATCATCCATGGTTCCGGACAGAGTCGTTTCACCGTCTGTTACCACAGCGCTATATTTCAGGAAATAGGTTCCCGTCTTCTTCCAATGGAGCCTGAGTTTGGTGTTGTGATCCGTGTGCTTGCTGAAATCGTAGGGTTCGGCCGCCTCGCCGATCTCGTTGCCGTTCTCATCCAGCAGCACCTCGTACCAACCGATATAGGTGTAGGTACCCGGAGCATACTCGAATGTCGTATCTTCTGTAGCTTTGCTTGGGTTCTGCGTGTAATACGTGCTGCGATCGGGCCAACCGTTGTCTCCGCCCTTGCCGTCACCGTCATGGTAGACGTAGTACCAGGTGCCGGAACTCGATTCGACATAATCGCGGGTTACGTGGGTGTACTCGCCAATCGGCTCGCCCTCATAGCTGGACCAGAACCAGGTTGAACCGGTGCCATTTCCGTTTTCTTCTGCGTAAAGAGCGCCGTAGTTCGGGTCGATGGAGACCACATACCAGCCCGTCTTCCAGCCTGCATAGATCGTCAGGTCGTGATCGGGCATGGTCATGTTTTCAAGGTTCGCCTCGATGGTGCATTCCGGATCGAGATACCATGCGGAGAACTCGTAGCCATTTCTGCCCGAAGTCGGATCTGCAGGAACCATGTCTGCTATAGGGGTGCCGTAAGCAACCGCGTTGTGTTTCACCGGAAGGTCTTTGCTCGTTTTGCCTTCCCCAGTTATGGAGTCGACGAAGCTCAGCGTGTATGGACCGCCAGGAACATAACCGCTTTCTTTATCGTAGTAGACGTTCAGCACCGTGCTGCCATTCGCTGCAATCTCTTTTGCTTCATCGCAGCGCGAATAGGTATAGCCTTGGTATGGCTTTTGCGTGTATGCAGTCGGGACGGATACGGATTCGCCAACGGTTCCCGAAAGGACCGCGCTTTCGCGGTAGACATAGGTCTTGTGCGCATCATCAAGACCGTCCGGATCGGATGGGTCCTGGGTCTTAACGACAATCGTGTATGCTGCCGTATTGCTGGGCGTCCACATTGCATACAGGGTGGCATCTCCGCGCAGGTAAAGATTGCCGTTGCTAATATATACAGGGCCGTCATCTGCATTGGCCACCAGGCGGCCTTGGCCATCGGTAATCTGAGTGCTGTAGTTAACGGTCTCTGTCGAACCCTCCGTCGTCAACGTTCCGACCCACCAGCCTTCGAATGTATTCCCATCCATAGCCGTTGTTGGAAGCGGGCCGGAAATCGCGTCGTCTTTGAAATAGTTTGCCGGTGGCACATAATCTGCGCCCTTGCCCGATTGCGCTGCATAGTAGGTCAACCGATGAACTTCCTTGAAAATCGGATACAGATGCTTTTCACCGGTAACCGTGATGCAGCCGTCAGGATCGGTGTCGATTACATAGGAATGGTGGTCTTCGTCCTCGTAAACGCCCGGCGTCTTGACCGGCGTCTCCGACCAGCCGAGGAACGCCATATTGGGCCCGCCGTTGTTGGTGTAAGTCGCGCCCAAATCGGTAATTTTGACGGTTGCAGCATCCCCTCCGCCAGCTGTCACAAGTTCTGCCCTACGCGTATGGGCACTCGGGAAGGACCCCGATTCGGTGTCGTATTGGTCGTGGAATACAACTTTTGCATAGGTCTTGTAAACCGCATACAGTTGGACTGCACCGTTTTCATCAATCGCGATGTTGTCGAAGTCATATGGTTCCGGATCCAACGTGATTGTGCCACCGATATTGAGGCCTTCGTACCAACCGGCAAACACCTCCGTCTCCGTGGACGTAAGCTGCGGGACAACGAGTTCGTCTCCGCTTGTAATCGTTTGCGCGTAAACCGTTTTCCCCTGGGAATCCGTGAAGGGGTACTCCGTGTAGTCGCCCGCAACGTCGTTGTTGGGTACGAAGAAGGTATATGTACGCTGGGGCACGACGACCTGACCGCCCGTACCGACAACCAAGTATACGGAGAACGACTCGGTCGTAAACTCGACGACAGCTTCGTCGTTGGCGGCATCGCCGTCGGCGCTTACCTGAACATCGACGACATCGGGCGTCGCGCCATCGAAATGCAAAACCTTAACGTCGCTCTCTTCGTCCTGCTGGGGCAAGTCCGCAAGAGAGATACTCACATCGACAGCAGCCTTGGGCTCATATACCGTGCCATCTGCACCGACGAGCGAGATGTCGAATGCACGCAGATAACTCGGATTTTCGACCTCCAACGAAGCGCGCGCAAGGCAACCATAAACGTTGCTTTCGATTTCGGTCAGCTCGCGCACCTCCAGTCGCGCGTCCGACGGAATAGCGGCATCGGCGCCGTACGTTACCGTAACCGCGTAAGTGCGGTAGTCCGTTGCTGTAAGAGTTTGCGGTTCGACTGCGGCAGAAGCAGCTTCAAGCGCTTGGGCTTCTTGTTCAGCCGTTTCCTCTTCCTCCGGCAGCCCAGGGCGCTCTATGCCGGCTATGGCGAACTCAGCCATCTCGTCGGTGTCGAACGCGACCGTGGTATGCAGAACACGATCCCAATCCTCGGGATGCTCCGGATCTTCCGCTATTGCCAATTCAACAATACGCCCGAGCTCTTCGGCCGTTTTGTTGTCGGAGGAGAAACGCAGGATGGCGACGTCTTGAGACGCGGCCTCGTCAACCATCACGGTGCCAGCCTTCTGGGCAGCCTTCGTGATGTCCTCGTTGTACGGATCGGGCTTTGCCAGTTCGTCGGTTTCAATGGACACTTCAACCGCAGCGGCAGGCTTGATCGTCTTGCCGTCCACAGTAATCGCAAGGTCGAGCAATTGGGCATAGAAGATGGCGTCGCCCTCGTCTGCACGCACGTCGAGCTCATCCTCGATTGCCGCCATGCGTTTCTTCATGGTCTTTGCGGTGATGAATTTCTCGGTTTCGAGCGGACGGTGCTTGTAGGCAGGATCTTGCTTCCAGTTGGGATCGGACGGCTCCTGGTTGACCTCAATGACTTCGAGCTTCGCGCCCTCGGGGATCTGGGCGTCTGCGCCATAGGACAGGGTCACTTCGAACGTAAAGCCCTCAGCTGTAACTATCAAGGTCTTGAGTTCGCCAGATTGGTATTGGGCGGGCTTTTCCTCGTCGATGTTCGAAGAGTCTTCGATTGCGTCGACGACGCTATCGGCTGCATCGACGTCAGGGTAGACGATTTCGTCGGTGTTTGCGGTTTCGTCGGTTGCCTCACCCGAGGTATCCGGCGTATCCGGAGTTACAGGATCAACATCGGGGCTTGTTCCGCTGTCATCAATCGGATCGGCCGCGATTCCTTCATCAGCCGCAGCAGCAGCATCAACGTCGGCGACAGGCTCTTCGGGCAGCGCCGTTACATCTGGGGCGGTTTCTTCGACAACCGTCTGCTCGACGGTTTTCTATTG
>CAYOBD010000199.1:0-4545 GCA_964402005.1 uncultured Eggerthellaceae bacterium | reverse complement strand
GTGTGTTACCCCCCCCCCCCCCCCCCCCCCCCCCCCCCCCCCCAAAACCCTCCGTCCCCGTTGTCACCCGTTATTCGGTTATGCCCTTGATAAAGGAGCGGGTACGCTCATGTTGGGGATTCTCGATGACGTCGTTTGCTTTGCCTTGCTCGACGATCACGCCGCCATCCATGAAGATCACATGGTCGGCCACATCGCGCGCGAATGCCATCTCATGCGTCACGATGACCATTGTCATGTTTTCTTCTGCAAGCTCGCGGATTACACGCAGGACGCCCTTCGTAAGTTCAGGATCAAGCGCGCTCGTCGGCTCATCGAAGAAGAGTACGTCGGGCGCAAGCATGAGCGCACGTGCAATAGCGACGCGCTGCTGTTGGCCGCCGGAAAGATCGCAGGGTACCATGTCGCGCTTTTCGACCAGATCCATCTTCTTGAGCAGCTCCATAGCGCGAGCCTCAGCTTCGTCCTGCGGCATCTTCTGAACGCAGATAGGTGCATCGATTAGGTTCTTCATGACCGTGTAATGCGGGAATAGGTTGAAATTCTGGAATACAAGTCCGAAATGCGTGCGCGCCTTCGCAAGCGTCGGCTTGTCCGAATACACAGCCCTGCCATCGACCGACTGGGACACTATGCAATCGCCGTACGCAAGATACCCGTCATCGAGCGTCTCGAGCATCGTGCAACAGCGCAGCAGCGTCGATTTACCGCCACCTGATGGGCCGATGATGCCCAGAACCTCTCCGCGGTCGACCTCCAGCGAGATGTTCTTCAAAACCGTGTTATCCCCAAACGCCTTGCGAGCGCCCGTTAATTTCAGCAGCACATTATTATCCTGGACATCAACCGTTCCAGCTGCAAGTCCAGTTGCATCTCTGGCATTCGAGTCGGGGCTAGTCATGGTAGTACTCCAAACGCTTCTCGATACGGCTCAGGATTATTTCCACAACAATGGTGAATCCCCAGTATATTCCTGCAGCAATGATGTACGGCAGAAGGCTCACCTCTGATGCTGCGATCGCCTTTGCACGGGTGAACATCTCCATGATGCCCAACACGAAAGCAAGCGAGGTGTCTTTGACCAACGTGATGATCTCGTTACCAGCCGCAGGTAGAATCCTTTTGATTACCTGGGGAAGCACGATCTTCATGAAAGTCTGGCTCTTCGAGTAGCCCAGCACCGTCGCAGCCTCGTACTGGCCTTGCGGTATGGATTGGATACCGCTTCTGTAGATTTCTGCGAAATAGGCGGCATAGTTCAAAATGAAGCCTATGTCGCACGCCCAGAACTTCCAAGACGGATCGAGCTTTATGGGCTCGGGTATGACGCCCATGCCAGTCAACGCCACAGAGATGTAGTACGGCCCGAACATGATGGCCATCAGCTGCAGCATGAGCGGCGTGCCGCGCATGAAGGATATGTAAATGCGCATGAGCCAAGCAAGGGGTTTGAACTTGCTCATGCGGCCCAAGGCAATAACCACACCCAAGGGCAAAGCACCTATGAGCGTTACGATGAATATCTGTCCTGTCAGCAGGAGGCCGCTGCCGAGCAGACCCATCATTGTAGAAAGATCCACGTGCCTATCCCGTTCCTCGTTCGGATTCCGTCGGAGCGTTTAGCCCCATCTTCTAATGAAGCGCCCCCGCTCTTGCGCAGGGGCGCCCACGTTTCATGCGAAATGCGTTATTACCGCATGATGTTTTACTTCTTAACGACGATAACCTGCGCGTTCAGCATATACGGCTCGCTGAAGGCATACTTGCCCTCGCGGCCTTCCATGGTGAAGCCGTTCCAGATGCAATTGATGGTGCCGCTGCCCAGCAAGGCATCCTTCGCATCCCAATCGATGGGCTCGAGCTGCAGCTCCCAGCCGTTGCGCTCGCATACGGCCTTCGCCAAATCGATGTCGAAACCTGCATATTCTCCGTCTTCACCGATGAAGCCATACGGCGGATAGCCAGCATCGAAACCCACAATCAGCTTGACGCTCGGATCGATTTCAACAGCCGTATCAACCTCGGGAAGTACCCAGTTGTCATAGCTGATGCCCTTCGGGCCATACTGTTCGCAGAGCGCCTTTACGGTGCCGTCTTCATCGAGAGCCTTCAGCGTGGCGTTCTCCTGTGCAGCCAGCGCCTCATCACCCAGCTTGAAGCCTACACCATAGTGTTCGACTTCCGAGATGTAGGGATCGAGAATCTCATAGGTATCGGGGCTCATCGCCTCATGGAACTTGGCGATGGACAGGTCGCATGCCACCGCATCGACTGCGCCGGCATCGAGTTGCATGAACGCGTTGTCATAGGTATCGATGGTCTGCAGCTCGCCGAATTCTGCGGTGAGAGCAGCCTGGTCGCCTTCCAGCACCTCAAGCGCCGCTGAATCAACCTGGGTGATTACCGTCTTTCCGCCGATCTTCTCGACAAGCGGCATCATCTTCTCATCCAAGACCGGTGCCGCGGGAGCCGCGCTTGAGCTACTGCCCTGCGGCTGGGCAGCCCCGCCGCCGCAGCCAGCCAAGGCAATTGCCGAAATGGCAAGAGCTGCAGTCGCTATAGCTATGAACTTGAACTTCTTCATATAACTTCCTTCCCCTCCACTCGATTCGATTAACGCTCTACTGCGCTAAAGCATAGCCGAGTATAGCACTCCCCGAGATAATCCTTGTCGAAAACGCCGATTCTTGAATGGCTGGCACCCCGAGAAGCAAGATGGGTCTGCATCGTCGTACTACTAGCATGGTACAGGGCTGTAACAGGGGTGCACCATGATAATGGTACAGGGCTGTAACAGGGGTGTACCATTTAGCGCAAAGCAGGCACAGCGCCTTATGCAGGTCAGTCCTCGACGAAAGAATCCTCGATTGCTTTGAGCTCCTCTGGCGTGTTCGCATTGATGAAGCAGCCGCCCATCGGTTCTGCGGCTAGGACTTCGGATTGCGTGAATTCACGCACATTCACCTTGTCGAACATCGTCTGAGCACGCCTCTCGCCCGCGGTCACGCCCTCGAGGGCGGCAGGCAGGCACGGTTTGCGCCTGTACATCGCATGAAATGGCTCATAGCCGTGCTTGTTCACAGGCACTACGACATCGGCTCCCGATTCCTTCATCGCGATGGCCTCGGCAACCACCAGGCGCGGAGACGCGAATACCATGTCGCACGCCACGACAGCGACATAGGGATTGCTAGCCGCTCTCAGCGCCGTAAGCAGACCAGGTAGCGCACCGCGATAATCGACCACGTCGGAGACCATCTTGATTCCCAAATCAGGGTATTCCTCGTAGAGGAACGCCAGGTTCTCCTGCTCGTTCGTCGTGATTACGAGCTCGTCGGCAGCCGGACGCAAACGCTCGATCAGCCTGCAGATCAAAGGCCTTCCCGCAAAGGGAACGGTCGCCTTGCTTCGGCCCATCCGCTTGCTCTCGCCTCCCGCTTGGATGACAACGGTCACCTTCGGACGGACATAAACGTCTTCGAGGAAATCGGCGATGCCCTTGATGTTGTTGATGTCGAATGAGGGAATTCCAAAACGCGCTGCGGCCGCATGCACGCCAGGGATGTCCGTCGCCACGGCCACCGTTGAAGCCGTCGGCATCTTCTCCGCAATGGACTCGTATTTGAACGCCCGATCACCGCGAGCCTTCTGCACAAAATCGGTACCGAGCTCCTCGCCAGCCTCGGAGGCTTCGATGAAACACTCAGCGACCATTTCGTCGGCTTCATTGCCCGAGCGTATGATCTCGATCGTGGGAAGACCGCTTTTGCGATACCCTTCGACCACCACGAGATCGTGGTTAGGCATCGTCTTTACGATCTGAGAGCACTCTATTTCTCTGTCGATCGTCCTCACGCGCGCTATCTGATCTGGCGCAGCGATGACGGTTTCGGTAGCACCCGCCTGGCGATGCCTATATGAATCCTTTCCCGGTATATCGAACTCGAAGCCCATCCGATGATGGTGCTTAATGCTTCCGATGTCGCGCCCGCGAGCCGTGAGCTCGCGAATCAGCTTCTCAACGAGTGTCGTTTTGCCAGAATTGTGCCGTCCGACGATTGCCACGGCAGGGCTTGGTATGTCGATCATTGGGCCTCCTCCGTGAGCAGTTTAGCGCATTTATACACGCGCGGGAATAGTGTTCCGATACGAATCGAACAGTTCGCGGGCGGCAGCAGGAGCATCCTCCTCATCCGAGCTCGAATAGAACTCGATCGTCCCCTCTGCTTTCGCTGCCCTCAAAAGGCTACGATCGCGTAGCACGTTTGCGAGTTGGCGAGCCGTTCCCGCAGCCCCGTCGAACAGCGGGACATCCCCGAGCGTCCTGAGGATGGCCTCTGCCGCGATGGGATAATGCGTACAGCCGAGCACCACGCCATCAACCTTTCCGCGATATTTCCCAATGAGTTCTTCAAGAAGCTCGAAGACCTCTCGGGAATCCGCTCCTTTATGCTCGATGGCGCCCGCAAGGCCATCGCAGGCAATAGGAATAACCGTGCACCCGACGCTCCATTGGTCTGCCAAGTGCTGGAATTTTTCGAGCTT
>CAYOBD010000198.1:0-4574 GCA_964402005.1 uncultured Eggerthellaceae bacterium | reverse complement strand
CCTTCCGGAAGAGCTTGCACTTCGCCTTACGATAATTCTCCATCGTCTTATGATAGTCCAAATGCTCATGCGTCAAATTCGTAAACACCGCCACCTCGATAGGCTTAGGTCGCAAGAAGGCCCGTCGGTTTCGCTAGTGCTGCAATGCCCCAGCCCTTTCGCTAGCGCTGCAGCGCCCCAACTCTTTTGCTTGCGCCACAACGCCCCAACTCTTGTAGAATCATGAAACATGTTGCCGCAACGCGGCGACCTGAAGCGCATTACAACCCGCAACGCGACGACCTGAAGCGCACTGCCGGGTTCCAGCGACAGGAAAGGGGCTGCTTATCAAAGACCTGTGGTACATGATTCGCCGCATGGCCGAACAGCGGGCCCTCCTTCCTACGGCCGTCCTCCTCACGATAGCGCGGTGCGCCCTCGGGCTATGGCTGCCGCTGCTACTAGCGGAAGCCGTCGATGCCGCCATCATCCGCGCCGATCTGGACATGGTATATGCGGTCGGCTGGCGCATGCTGATCGTGTGCATAAGCATGGGCATCTTCGGCTATGGCTCCAATATGCTGTGCGCCATGGTCGGCCAGCGTCTGGCGCTGACCCTGCGCGAAGAGGCCTATGCCAACATCGGCAAACTCAGTGTGCTGCAGGTGGCTCAGCTAGGCCACGGTTCGCTCATCACACGTTTGACCGTAGATATCAACGTGTGCTCGAACCTGGCAAGCGCTCTGGTCATGCTGCTGTTCGAGCCGCTTACCTTCATGATCGGCGGCATCGTGATGATGTGGCATATCGCGCCTCATTTGGGCATGGTCTTCGTTGGCTTCGTCGTACTGCAGCTCGTGGTCATGCTTTGCTTCGTGTACAGCACCGCCCCGCTGTTCATCCGGGTGCGGCGCAAAACCGACGCGCTCAACTCCCGCCTGCAAAGCGCCTTCGCGGGTTTCCGCTTATCCAAGTCATTCAACACCCAGGGGCGCGAGAAGAAGCGCATGTTCGAAGACAACCTGGCCCTGATGGAGGCCAGCCTGAAGGTGCAACGCAGGATTGCGATCTTCAATCCGCTGGTCATGCTGATCATGAACCTGGCGGTCGCCTGCGTGCTGATGCTCGCTGGCAACGAGGTCGCCGCCGGCGTCATCAACGTGAGCATGGTGCTTTCGGCCGTCAATTATTCCGAGCAGGTGCTGCTGTCCATCGCCTCAGTGGGCAACGTATACCGCGTTCTGACCGAAACGCAACCAAGCGCACAACGCATCCGCGAAGTCATCGACATGCATCCCGAGATGGAGGAAGGCGGTCTGGACTGGAGCGAACCGTTCTCCGAGCTGCGTTTCGAAGGCGTCGGCTTCACGTACCCCACGGGCGGGCAGGTCTTCGACGGCTTGAACCTGACACTGCGTGCGGGCGAAACCGCAGCCCTGGTAGGACCCATCGGATGCGGAAAAACGACGCTTGCCGGCCTGTGCAATCGCCTCTACGAAGCCACCGAGGGACGCATCCTGCTCAACGGCCGGGACATCCGCTCATGGCGCATCGCGGACGTGCGCGCTGCGGTGGCGCTGGTGGAGAAGCAAACGGCCGTGCTGGAAGATACGCTGCGGGACAACATCATCTTCGGACGAGAGGGCATACGCTCCGACGACGTGCAGCTTGCTGTGGAAACCGCCCAAATGGAAGGGCTCGTTGCAAAGAAACCCCAGGGCTTGGACACCCCGCTGTACTCTATGGGCAAAAGCCTTTCGGGCGGCGAGCGCCAACGCCTGACCATCGCACGCGCTTTGGCGGGCTCGCCCGGCCTGCTCGTGCTGGATGACAGCACTTCGGCGCTCGACTATGTGACGGAGGCGCGATTCCTCGAAGCCCTAAGACAGAATTATCCGCAGATGGCAGTGCTGCTCATTACCAACCGCCTGGCCAGCGCCCTCAAAGCCGATCGCATCCTCGTGCTGAACGAAGGACGTGTCGAGGCTGAAGGCACCGAGGACGAACTGCGTGAAAGCTGCGCCATCTTCCGCGAAATGTGCGAAATTCAGGAGGGGGATCGCTGATGGAAGTCCCATCCCAGGGCAAGTCCCAGCGCGATGCCCCACCGGCGAACGCCCGGTTGACGCTTCTGCGCCTGTATCGCTACATGATCGAATACCGTGCGCTTTTCGTCGTGCTGCTCCTACTCGTACTGCTGTCCATCGGCTGCGCTTTGGCAACCCCTCTCGTCATCGAGCGGGCTATGGATGCGATCAGCTTCTCCGGAGGCGCTCATGTGGATTTCCGCGGGCTGATGGCCAGCACGTTCATGTTCGTCGGCGTGGTCGTGCTCAGCGCGGCCTTCGGCATCTGCATGGAGCGCATTTCTGCTCGCATCACGCTCAACATGTCAATGCGCATCCGCCAGGACGCCTTCATCGCGCTTATGGGCACCTCGGTCTCGTCCTTCGAGAGCATGCGGCGCGGCGATATCATGAGCCGCATGATGAACGATGCCGACATGGCCGCCGGCGCCTTCGCCCAGAGCTTCCGCGAATTCATCTCGGCGCTGCTGTGCGTCATCGGCTGCGCGGTCATTATGTTCATCAAATGCCCGCCGCTCGCAGCCGTGTCGGTGGGCACCGCCATCGTATCCGTAGTCGCCATGGCCTTCCTCTCACGCCTGGTGCTGCCTCGCTACACCGCGCAGCAAGCCGCCCTTGGACAGTTGAACTCCCACGTCGAGGAAAGCCTGAACGCCTTCCGCAGCTGTGCAGCTGGAGGACGCTTGGACGAGAACCAGCGGCGCATGGATGAGTTGAGCCGCGGCTACTACACCGCGCGCCTGCGCGCTTGCCAGCTTGAGTTCCTGATGGGGCCGCTGATGATGGTATTCGGCAACCTCAACTTCCTGGTGACGGTTATCTTCGGCGTAACGCAGATGATGGCTGGCGTCGTCACAATCGGCGCAATGCAGGCGTTCATCATGTACTCCAAACAGTTCATGCAGCCGCTGAACTCGCTGAGCGAGCAGCTCGTACGTGCACAGAACGCACTGGCCGCCGCAGAGCGCATCTTCCTGGTCATCGACTTGAAACCAGAAGCCATCGAAATCGCACGCCTCGCCCCACGCGCGAACGACGCCGAAGAGCTGCTTGACCAGTCGGCGCTGCACTTCGAGGACATCCGGTTCGCCTACCACCGCAACCTTCCCGTGCTCAAGGGTCTTGACCTGGCGCTCGAACAGGGAGAAAGCGTGGCGCTCGTCGGAGCGACGGGCGAAGGCAAGACCACGTTGACCAGCCTCCTTCTGCTTTTCTACCCCGACTACCAGGGATCGATCCTTCTCGAAGGCAAAGAGGTCCGTCTCCTCGAGCCGGAGGATGTGCGAAATCAGGTGGCGGTGGTGTCGCAGGAGCCGCAGATTGTGGATGGCTCGGTATACGACAACATGGTCTACGGCTGCGACGATGTGGAGCGCGAACAGGTGGAGGCCGTGGCGCACGATCTGTGCATCGATCGGCTGCTGGCCCATCTGCCCGAAGGCCTGGACACCGAACTCAAAACCATCGGCGAAAGCATGAGCCAAGGCGAACTGCAGCTTATCTGCCTTGCCCGCGCCCTGTTGCGCCGAAGCCCGTTCCTCATCTTGGACGAAGCGACCAGCTCGCTCGACCCCAGCACCGAACTGCTGGTGCGCCGTGGCATGGAACGCGCCATGAAGGGACGCACTTGCATATTGATCGCGCACCGCCTGTCATCCGTGCGGGACGTGGATCATATCGCCGTGCTGGCCGACGGCGTAATCGCAGAATACGGATCGCACGACGAGCTCATGGCCCGCGACGGCATCTACCACGACCTGTACCAGACGCAATACCTGGGCAAGGAGATCTAGAGTGCGGCAGGGGCGGATCATTTTCGCATATGACACTAGGATCTAGTCACGCTGCCACATTGCGTAGTGAAGAATGCGCAGGATGTGTCCCTGATGAATCATTGGGGAGTCTCCCCAATGATTCATTCTACGGGCAAAACCCAACGTCGCACTCCCCTTTACATTCCGAAGCTGGTGTAAAGGGCGCGCAGTTCTTGGCGATTCTTGCAATCGGTTTTCTTCAGCAGATTGTGCATATGGAACTTCACGGTGCTTTCGGTGATGAACAGCGCAGATGCGATCTCGGCATTGCTCGATTCGGTGAGCAGGAGCCGCATGACCTCGCGCTCCCGCAAGGACAAGTCATAGCGCACCGCGAACTCCTCGAACAGCTGCTCACCGCTCTTCGGGAGCACACGTTCCGGCTGGAACATCAGCTGCGAAAGCCGGTACATGACGAACACCGAAGCGGCGAATAGCGCAGTCGCCACAACGAGAAGAACGACGGTGCTGTTGCCCAACGCCAAGCACACGGCGGTGCCCATGGCATCGCCGATTCTGCCCACCATAAGGCCGAACCCGGAAAGGTGCCCCCTCTGCGAGTCTTCGGCGATATCCGCAAACAACACGACGCGGAACACCGAGAAAAACCCGAAGAAGAAATAGTCGATTGCCCACATGGCCGTGCCCGACAGCGGTTCATTGGCCAGAGCCATGCAGATGAACGGCGTAATCA
>CAYOBD010000197.1:0-4582 GCA_964402005.1 uncultured Eggerthellaceae bacterium | reverse complement strand
GTTGTACACGAACTGGCTGAACTACTACGTGTACCAGACCACGCCATACGACGTGTCGCGCGTCGGTGCCGACGACAAGGACGAGCGCATGCTTCCCCGCACCACGGCTGAGACCATCAAGCACATCGATGCCGAAGGAGCCGTTGCCCGCGCGGGCGTGCCCACGGGGCGTGCAGCGAACGTGGCAGACGCAGAGGATGCCAAGGGCGCGTTCGCACGCGCGGAGAACGAGGACGACGACGGTTACGACCCCTGGTCGGACCGCGTCGAGGAGACTCCCCTGTTCGAAGAAGATCCCTGGCGATAATGGGACGATGGGCCTGTCCCTAGTGTCCCATTATCCCAAATCCAGCTGTTAGGAAACCTGAGCCGTGGCGGTCACGGTCCACACGGCGCTGGCCTTGTCCATCGTGACAGGCGCATAGCATTCGGTGCTCACCGTGCAAACCACTTCGCCCTCGGCACCACGGCGCTGCGCCTCCAAGCGCGCAGCTGCCTGGACATATTCGCTCGCCACGGCAAGTGCGTCGTCGAGCTCCTTGCTCATATGGTTCAACCCGCGGCTGTGAACGATGTAGCCGTCGACGATGCCGCCCGCACCGCGGTGGGCCACCACGCGGGCCTCTTCCTCGACCACCACGCGAGCGCACAGCGCGCCGATGGCGTTTGCCACCCCGGCGTGACCGGGAATCACGCACGGAGCATGCAACGCTCCGGCAACCTTGGGCAGGAACACGTGGGTGGGCGCACCGATGCCAATCAGCGTCATGGACGTCTCGAAGTTCACGTCGAAGGGACGCGGTGGTTCATTGTCACGATAACGGCGCCATGCGTCGTCGATCAGCGTTTCCATCTGCTCGTCGAGCGGCGCCTCGTGCATGGCGGAATAGCGGTCCTGCAAAAGGACGCGCAGCACCTGGCCATACAGCCTGCGGCACGCAAGATCGTACACGGCACTGGCAATTCTCTGGACATCGTCTTCGGTCATATCGTCGAGGTCGTAACCCAGCGACTTCAGCAGGCACTTCGCGCCGAGATGCGAAGCCTCGGCATCGAACTGGTCGAAATCGCCCTTGATGTGCATGGCATCGGTTGGCGTGAAACCGCACCGCATGACGACGCCCTCCGATTCGAGTCGCTCGGGGTTCACGCCGATGATGCTGAGGCTGGTGTCGAGCAGATTGACGGGACCATCGGCCAGCAGTTCCAACAGCTCCTGCTCTTTCGCCAGGTAGTGCGAGTTGTCGGAAGGCTCGTTCGCCAGGAACAGCATTTCGTAATAGGTGTTGTACTTGGTCTGCGTGCCCATCAGGTAGTTCTCGAGGTACTCCTTTATCTGCGGCCAACGCTGGGCGCCAACGCACAAGGGCAGCGCGCGCCGCGTGGCCAACTCGAGCTTGCCGGTCTTCCCCACCAGGACGCGCGTGTCGCCGCCCAGGCCGATGGTGTCGATGCGCGCACCCTTCACCTGCGTGCGCCAAGCGCCGATGCGGATACCGTCGGACGTGACCGGTCGCGCATCGTGGATGATGGCGACGTCGGATGTGGTGCCGCCGATGTCGATGATCAGACTCTCGCGGGAATCGCTGAGGCTCAAGGCGCCCACGGCGGAAGCAGCGGGACCTGAAACGATGGTCTCCACGGGGCTCACCTGGGCAGCCTCGGAAGACATCAGCGTGCCATTGCTGCGCACGATGCCGATGGGGATATCCAAACCGCGCTGTTCGAGCGCACGCTTCATGGAGTCGACGAAGTTTTCGATGATGGGAATCAGCCGTGCATTCAGCAGGGCCGTTGCCCCGCGCTCCAGCACGTTGGGCGAAGCAGCCACGTCGGTCGCCTTCACCACGGGCTTGCCATAGCGCTTCTGCAGGTACTCTGCGCCGGTGCGCTCCACGACGGCGCCGTTGTTCAGGGCATACAAGCCCGCAATGCCGAACGAATCGGCTTCGTCGAAGAACTCGGCATGCTCGTTGCAGATGCTCTCCCAGTCGGGAAGCTCGACATCGAGCCCGTCGTAGGAGCCTTTGAAGTCGATGGGCAGCACGTCGCTGAGGGGCATGCCGTACTTGTTCGGGGCGTCCACACGGCGCAGGATCCCCTCCGTGGTGCCGACGATGATGAGCCGCGCGCGACCACCCTTGCCTTCGATGCAGGCGTTCGTGGCGAGCGTGGTTGACAGCGATACGCGCTTGGCTTGGGCAACCAAATCGGCGGGCAGGGTATCGATAGCCTCTCCGATGCACGCGCACAGATCGTCGTGCTTGGTAGGCGTCTTGCACGACGCCAGAACCTCGCGAGTCGCGTCATCGAATACGACCGCGTCGGTGAACGTGCCGCCCGTGTCTACGCCAATCCCAATCATGTCGGTCCTTTCTCAATTGCCAACCGTTTTATTATAGGGAACGAATGGGCGGGTGCTTTGTCGCAATTGCCCAAGCGGATCACATGGAGCAGCAATAATGACGGGAGAAGGGTGCGTCTGCCCAATCGCCGCACTACTCTTCATTGTGTTGTTCGTCTAAACCCGACATAGATTAGCCGTGAAGAGATTTGGAACGAGAATTAGCTCCTCTTAGAACTTCACCGGCCAGATCGTAATGATCACTAGCTAGTATGCTCTTAACCGCGTAAAGCACTAGAAACCCTACGCGGTTAAGATCGCTTCACTTTGGCAGCTCCTTAACGAGCGTTATTTGCGCCTCCGCTGCTGTTAGCGTTTTCTCCTGATGCCACAAGTGGCAGATTTGCATGAGGACTATCACCAGAGTTTGCATGTGAACCTGCATCGTTCCTTGACGGGTCGACTGCACTCTCCGTTAGGCCCCCTTCTTCTAGTATCTGGACAAAAGTAACTCGACCAGCGCTATCGATGTTCGCATATCCGAACAACGTTCCATCAACAAACACAGTTACATAAGAAAGGTTTTTAAACAAGGCGGCATGAGGATACGTTGACATGGGATAAATCCAAATATGAGCATCGTTTTTAAAAGAGTACTTGTATGGGCCAATGTCATGCATATCAACCAGAGCAATACCATAGTGGCTAGAATTAAACGATGCTCCAACATCGGAATCGCTCAAGTAATAGGTATACCCTGCATCGTTTAGCCAGCCAGTAGCCATGCGCCCAGAACCAGCACCCCAATAATAGTAATAATCCCACACGCCATAGGAAGACAAGAATATCGAGACAATTAACCTGTGCCCCTAACGTTGTGTTAATACAATTAGCGCCATGGCCGCGTTGCAAACACGCAAAACGCAAATGTTCTAGGCTTCGTCGTTCTTCCAGCCCAATATGTCACCTGGAGTGCAATTTAGCTCGCGACAAATTGCCTCCAATGTCGAAAAGCGAATGGCTTTGATGCTGCCCGTCTTGATGCGAGATAAATTGTTTTCAGAAAGGCCAATTCTGCGCGCTAACTCCTTCGAGGAAATTTTTCGCTCTACGAGAATCCTGTCTAGGTTCACGATTATGGCCATTGGCGCTATCACACCGTATCGTCCGAAACTTCCTGCAACAATATGCCGTATTTGAACAGCGCATACAATATAAAGAGAAAAGCCGTCGAAACGATATAAGAAACGGGAATAGTCCATTGATTAACATAACCCATATTTGCGATTCCCGCGAGTGAGGGCGTGACGATGATTGCAATTGCCGTTTCGTTATATACGACAGTAATCGCAATGGTAAATACGATCATTGTTATTGCAGCTAGAAGAAGTCTTCTTGCTTGTTTCTTGCAAAATGGCGAAACAGCTTTCCCTACGTCAGCGAACATGCGAAATATGACGAAGCAAACGAACGACAAGCTTGCCGCACAAACAAAACGATTTACCAGGAAAAACGCCTGCAGCCATCCAACTTGCATATGTGGATCCACACTTGTTATCCCATACACCCCATCTATAATCTTTATAAAACCCGCTACAGCAAATAACACGCAGAACACAAGCGCGATTAAAGCAAGAATCTTGCTAACAAATCCCATACGCTTGAGTTTGCTCTCGACATAGGCAGACGTTACTTCCATTTACACCTCCTCCCTTTTCAAGCATTTATTGTTCGGGCACCCAATTCTTATTATAAGAAAACTACTACTATAATCAATGTTTATCGTTGATTTATACATGTTAATCGTTGATTATATCGATGCTGAGTGTACGAATGCAAACTCATCGTCATGCCTCTACTCGGAGCGGAGCGCCTCCACGGGATCCTTGCGGCTTGCGGACTTCGACGGAATCAAGCCGGCGATGAACGTCAGGAACACGCTGATCACCACGAGTATCGCCGCTGCCTCTGGCGGCAGCAACGCCACGTTCGGCACGTCGAACACGTTGTAGACGATGATGTTCGCCGGAATGCACCCGAGCGCCGTGATGCCCACACCCAACAGGCCGGCGATGAGGCCTTCGATGACGCCCGGCGCGTCAGTAGCAGGGCCTTGCGTGCAGATGATTTTTGTTTTCTTAAGTATAATAAAATCTCCTTTCTTAGGAACTAGTAATTAGGAACTAGTAATTAGTAGGAATTAGTAATCTAGTTCCTAGTTCCCAGTTCCTAGTTCCT
>CAYOBD010000196.1:0-4595 GCA_964402005.1 uncultured Eggerthellaceae bacterium | reverse complement strand
GTCACGGTCAGCTTCAGCACGGCGCCTGCTGCAAGCAGTACGGCGATGAGGATGAGGTCCTGTGTGGTCAGACCCTTCTTGCCGCCTTGCTCGATTGCGATCGAGCGCTTTCTGGTCGGGTTCTCTTCGGGCATCGTTTCTGTTCCTTTCTTTTCGGGCGTGCTGTCTGCCGCAGCGCGCTGCTTCCTTGATCGAATCACCCGAAGTCGTTCTCGCAAACCAAAAGGCCTGTCCTTCACGTCTCCATGCGGAGCTGCAAAGGACAGGCCTTTCAACCTGCGGTGCCACCTTTGATTGGCCCCTTGCGGGACCCACTCGCGAGCATGCTGTCACACGCTCTGCCTCTCACGCGGGCTCACGGTCCAGATACTCGGCCCTGATGCGGGGCCTTTCCCCTTTCCCTCGGCGACCCATTTACCACCTAGCGTGCTACGGGACTCTCAGCAGCGCCCGCTCTCTGTAAGCGCCCGGATGGCTTGACTTTCGCCTCATCGGTTTCGAGCTATTCGATTGCTCGGTACTTTAGCGCAGTAATGTGAGTTGTGTCAACAACTATCATTGCACCTCGCCGATGAGCGGAATCGGGCTGATGGGCGCGATTCGGTGTATTCGGGTAGCGGCTTGCAGCTCCCGCGAACGTCCCGCAACACAGCCCAGAGGCTTCCTATATTCCGAAATGGTGACAGCGTCGCCTTTCTGCCTGCGGCGAGCGTTGTTTTTCGTAAAATATAACGTTCAAGGTGAAAAACGACCCAACGGCTCAAGGCAGCTGAAAGGCGAGGAAGATATGGCGAAGCGAAACGCAAAGAAAAAAGCAGTATCGAAGCAGGCGTTTGATACATCGGGATATGTTGAGGTCCCAACAGAGCCTGGCGTGCTGGCAACGGCGAAGCCGAGCGATGCATGGGAGGCCATCAAGGGCAACAAGCCGCTGCGTATCGGCATCGATGTAGGATCCACGACGGTCAAGCTTGCGATCTTGGATGAGCACGAGCAGGTGCTCTGGTCCATCTATCAGCGGCATCACTCCGACGTGCGCGCTACGGTGGCCGAAGTGCTGGAAGAGGCCGCAAAGCAATTCGGCGACAAGGACATGACCATCGCCATCACAGGCAGCGGCGGTCTGCTGCTGGCCAAATGGCTGGACGTGGAGTTCGTGCAGGAGGTTATCGCGTCGAAGACCGCTGTGGAGACGTTCATTCCGAAGACCGACGTGGCCATCGAGCTGGGCGGCGAGGACGCGAAGATCATCTATTTCGGACAGTCCATCGAACAGCGCATGAACGGAACGTGCGCGGGCGGCACCGGCGCGTTCATCGATCAGATGGCAGCGCTGCTGAACACCGACGCCGGCGGCTTGAACGAGCTTGCCGCCAACCATACTACGATCTACCCGATTGCGAGCCGTTGCGGCGTTTTCGCAAAAACCGACGTGCAGCCGTTGCTGAACGAAGGCGCAAAACGCGAGGATATCGCTGCAAGCATCTTCCAGTCGGTCGTTACGCAGACCATTTCGGGCCTGGCATGCGGCCGGCCCATTCGCGGCTACATCGCGTTCCTCGGCGGTCCGCTCCAATACCTGCCCGAGCTCCGCAAGCGTTTTTATGAAACGCTCGAGCTCGACGACGAGCATATCATCGTGCCCGAAAATGCCCACCTGTTCGTGGCTTGCGGTTGTGCGGTGGCAGGTGCGCGTTCCGAAACCGTGAAGCGCGAGAAGCTGAACGACGTAATCGAGCGACTTCATAATCTGGGCGACATGCAGGGTTCCGAGGTCACACGCCTCGCTCCACTGTTTGCGAGCCCCGAGGACTACGAAGAGTTCAAGGCGCGCCATGCCGCTGAGTGCGTACAGGAGGCGTCGCTCGAGGATTATCGCGGAGTGGCATACCTGGGCATCGATGCGGGTTCGACTACGTTCAAAGCAGTTTTGATCGGCGAAGATGGCAAACTGCTGTGGAGCCATTACATGTCGAATAAGGGCGACGTGCTTGGCTGTGCACGCACGTCTCTGGCGAGTTTGTACGAGTCGTTGCCGCGCGATCCCGAAACCGGCGAGCCTCTGGTCACAATCGGCCATTCGACCGTGACCGGCTACGGAGAAGGCTTGCTGCTTGAGGCACTGCAAGTGGATTCCGGCGAAATCGAGACCGTGGCCCATCTGCGCGGCGCGCAGGAAATGCTGCCGAACGTCGAATTCATTCTGGACATCGGCGGGCAGGACATGAAATGCCTGCGCGTAAAGGATGGCGTCATCGACCACATCATGCTCAACGAGGCCTGCTCGTCGGGCTGCGGTTCGTTCATCGAGAGCTTTGCAAGCGGCTTGGGGTTGGACGTGTCCGAGTTTGCGCAGACGGCTATTGCAGCGGAGCATCCGGTTGACTTGGGCAGCCGTTGTACCGTGTTCATGAACAGCCGCGTGAAGCAGGCGCAGAAGGAAGGCGCCACCGTGGGCGACATCGCGGCGGGCTTGGCTCTCTCTGTAATCAAGAACGCCCTGTTCAAGGTCATCAAGATTCGCGACCCGCACGACGTGGGACAGCACGTGATCGTGCAAGGCGGCACATTCCTGAACGATGCGGTGCTCCGCTCGTTCGAGCAATTGGCAGGCGTGCATGCCGTTCGTCCTAACATTGCGGGAAATATGGGCGCTTACGGCGCTGCGCTTCTGGCGCGCGATCGCGCTGTCACGGGCAAGAGCACCACGCTGCTTTCGCTCGAAGAGCTGAACGCGCTCGCACCGACGCATCGCACCGTTCGGTGCAAGGGTTGCTCCAACTCGTGCCTGCTCACCGTCAACGATTTCGGCAAGGGGCCCGATGGCAAGAACCGCCGATTCATCACGGGCAACCGTTGCGAAAAGGGCGCAGGCGGCGGCACGGGCAAGCGCTCCGAGGTGCCGAACTTGTTCGATTACAAGAACCATCGCCTATTCGACTACGAGCCGCTTGCAGCCGAAAATGCGCCGCGCGGCACAATCGGCATCCCGCGCGCTCTCAACATGTATGAGAACTACCCGTTCTGGTTCACGTTCTTCACCAAACTGGGCTTCCGTGTGGTGCTTTCGGACAATTCGTCGAAGAAGACCTACGAAGCCGGCATCGAATCCATGCCATCCGAAAGCGTGTGCTATCCGGCCAAACTAAGCCACGGCCATGTGATGAATCTGCTGGACAAAAAGCGCCGCGCTGTAGAGGGCGAAGCCGGCGGCGAGGATATCGACTTCATCTGGATGCCCTGCGCTAAATGGGAACGCCAGGAGGACGAAGGTGCGGGCAATCATTACAACTGCCCGATCGTAGCAAGCTATTCCGAGGCACTGCGCCTGAACGTAGACGACCTGCGCGAGACCGGTATGCCGTTTTTGAATCCGTGGCTGCCCTATGACAAGAAAGACCATCTGAAGAAGCGCCTGCATGTCGAGCTGACCGAGACATTCGGTGACGTAGTCGGCAAGCATTCGAAGTTGCCCACACGCGGTGAGATCGATGCTGCGGTCGAAGAGGCATGGGCCGAGGATGAGCATTTCAAGGACGACATGCGCGCCAAGGGCGAGGAAGTGCTTGCCTGGATGGAGAAAACCGGCACGCACGGCATCGTTTTGGCGGGGCGCCCCTACCACAACGACCCCGAGATCAACCATGCGATTCCCGAACTTCTGACCAGCTTCGGGCTCGCTGTGCTCACGGAGGATTCCATAGCTCACCTGGGCACGCTCGAGCGGCCGATTCGCGTTGTCGACCAGTGGATGTACCATACGCGCCTGTACGCTGCTGCGAAGGTGGCCTGCGAGCGCACCGACCTGGATCTGATTCAGCTGAACTCGTTCGGGTGCGGTCTGGATGCGCTCACGACCGACCAGGTGCAGGAAATTCTGGAGGCTTCGGGCAAGGTGTACACCGTGCTCAAGATCGACGAGGTATCCAACTTGGGCGCCGCGCGCATTCGTGTGCGCAGCCTGCTTGCCGCCCTGTCCAACCAAGCCGAAGAAGAAGCCGAAGCCGCTGCGCTCGATGGCGTGCCATCATGCCCCACGGTCGAGATGGCCGACAAGCTGCTCGAGGATTTCGAGCGTCGTCGCATGGCCAAGACCGGCGCGAGCGAGGCACAAGCCGGCGCCGCAATCGCCGAGGCGAACGTAGTTGCCCCATCGCAGAAACCGTCCGCTGCCACTCCCGCATCTTCGGTGGCACGCAAATCGGGCTCGACGGAGTTCCCCAAGGTTGAGTTCACGAAGAAGATGAAAGAAGATGGCTGGACCATATTGGCGCCTCAGATGGCACCGTATCACTTCGAGTTGCTCGTGCCCATCTTCCATGCATACGGCTATAACCTGGAGCTTTTGCCGGCCGTCGACCACGGTGCGGTGGATGCTGGCCTGAAGTACGTGAACAACGACATCTGCTATCCGTCGATCCTAACAACTGGGCAGATCATGGAGGCTGTAACGAGCGGTCGCTACGATACCGACCATCTGGCCGTGCTCATTACGCAGACGGGCGGCGGCTGCCGTGCGACCAACTACATCGCGCTCAACCGCAAGGCGCTCAAAGCCGCCAATCTCGGGCACGTACCCGTGATCAGCCTGGCGT
>CAYOBD010000195.1:0-4601 GCA_964402005.1 uncultured Eggerthellaceae bacterium | reverse complement strand
GCCGCGTGCGCGACCTTGCGGGGCCGCGCGTGCGGGTCGCTGTCCTGTCGATGCACGATGCGGCATCCGTGGAAGGTGTGCGTGAGCTGATAGCGCCCGGCAGCACCGCAATCCTCATCGGTAAGAGCGGCGTGGGGAAGTCAAGTTTGGTGAATCTACTGGTGGGCGAGGATGTTATGCAGACGCAGTCCGTGCGTGACCGCGATGGCAAAGGGCGCCACACCACCGTCAGCCGCGAGCTGCTCGAAATTCCCGGAGCGGGAAGCGTCGTGGATATGCCCGGCGTGCGTGGGCTGGGCTTGTGGGAGGCGGAGCACGGGTTGGATGCAGCGTTCCCTGACATCGTGGAGTTGGCCGAAAACTGCAGGTTCCGCGATTGCCAACACGACGGCGAACCTGGCTGTGCCGTGACTGCGGCTGTCACCGACGGGCGGCTTGCGCAGGCGCGCCTGGATTCTTATCGCAACCTGACTGCCGAATGCGAGCAAATGCGCCGCCGCCAAGCCGAAGCGCGCCATCTGCGCGGCGAGAAGGCTTCCGACCGCAAATCCCGCAAGTAAGGCGAAGACAGCACGCCTTATTCGAAAATCCATGATTTGTTCGATTGACCTTCGTTCCCATAAGTGCGAACATTTGTTCCAATAACAAAAGAAGATGAAAGGAAAATGCCTGTTAAGGGCTTAGGTAGTTGCGTCCTTATCCCAGGAAACGGCAACAGAAGGGAAGTCGTGGACCGCATCATTCTGCATAGCGACATGAACTCGTTCTACGCCAGCGTGGAACAGGCCGAGCGACCCGAGTTGCGCGGGCGGCCTGTTGTGGTGGCGGGTAAAGAGGAGCTGCGCCACGGCATCGTGCTGACGAAGAGCATCGAAGCGAAGCGCTACGGCATCAAAACGGCCGAAGCGCTGTGGCAGGCGCGCGCGAAGTGCCCGGACCTGATCGTTCTGCCGCCGCGCTACGACGTGTACCGGCGCTATTCCGAATTGGCCCGTGCAATCTACTATCAGTACACCGACTTGGTCGAGCCGTTCGGCTTGGATGAATGCTGGCTCGATATCACGGGTTCCCTGCATCTGCATGGTGGAGACGCGATGGTGGTGGCGCGTGAGATTTCGGAGCGGGTGAAAGCCGAACTGGGTTGCACGGTGTCCATCGGCGTATCGTGGAACAAGATCTTCGCCAAGTTCGGCAGCGACTACAAGAAGCCCGATGCTATCACCTGCATCACCCGGCGAAACTACCGCGACATCGTATGGGGCGCTCCGGCGCGCGAGCTGTTGTATGTCGGTCCTGCTACCGAACGCAAGTTGCATGCGAGCGGCATCGACACCATCGGCGCGTTAGCGCATGCATCCGATGCCTACTTGCAGCGGCGGTTCGGCAAAATCGGCTTCGTGCTGCGCACGTTCGCGCGCGGGGAGGATGCGACGCCCGTCAAGCCCTATGACCCTGCGATGCGCGATGTCTCACGCATCGTGAAAAGCTACGGAAACGGCCTGACCGCGCCGCACCCGATTACGAACAGAGCCGATGCGCAGGCGCTCATCTGGCTGCTTGCCGAGTCGGTGGCACAGCGCATGCGCGAAGACGGCGTGCGGGCCCGCACCATCAGCATCGGCGTGCGCAACGATACCGATCTATCTGGCTACGGGTGCCAGGTGAAGCTGCCACGCGCAACTGCGGCGACGCGCCATGTGGCCGATGCCGCATGGGCCCTGCTGTGCTTGCGCGAGCCCTTCGACGACGAACATCCTCTGCGTGCGCTGCACGTGCGCGCATCCGACCTGATCGAGCCTGAGCCGTACGAGCAGCTGCGCCTGTTCGGCGACGAGGGGCCGGATTGGGAAGGGCTCGATCGCTGCATAGACGAAGTGCGTCGGCGCTTCGGAAACAAAGCCGTTGTGCGCGGCGTCGAGCTGGTAGACGAATCGCTCGCAGGTGTGGATATAAAAGGTGAGAACATGGTGCATCCAGTGGGATATTTCCACCGGTAGGGGGTGCGTGCATGCGAGCGGAACACCGACGGAGGAGATGCTTCACCCGCTGGGAAAGGACGGCGAACATGGTACAGGGGATTTCGAGTCGCGAAAAGCGCTATGTGAAGGTGGTGTCAACCACGGATGAGGATGGTCAGGTAACGCCGGTTTCGGTCGAATGGGAAGATGGCCGCGTGTACGAGATCGATCGTATCCTGGACCGCCGTCATGCTGCATCGCTGAAGGTGGGTGGTACCGGCATGCGCTATTTGGTGCGTATCGGCCATGCGACGACGTATCTGTTCCATGAGGATCCCCGTTGGTATGTGGAAGCCAAAGTCCCCTGATGAATGATGGGGTTCGAGTCCCGTCATCTTTGGGATGCAGTGGAAAAAAGAAACTGCAGCCCGTTTGGACTGCAGCTTAAACATGCTATGGAGCGGGTGACGGGACTCGAACCCGCGAATGCGAGCTTGGGAAGCTCGTGCCTTACCACTTGGCGACACCCGCGCAGGCAGGAATAGTATCACAGATTTCTGGCTCTGTCATTTCAGGTGGCGCGATTCGCCACAGGGGGTGCGGAAACGGAAATGGCACGATAACCCGCAGGGTTATCGTGCCACCCGTTTGGTTCGCTTTGCTTAATCCTCGAACAGCGGCGTGGAGAAATAACGCTCGCCTGTGTCGGGCAACAGCGTGACCACGGTCTTGCCCGGACCGAGCTCGCGCGCCAGGCGCTTGGCCGCTGCAACGTTCGTGCCCGAAGACACGCCGCACAGCAGTCCTTCCTCGCGTGCCAGGGCGCGAGCGGTTTCGAGCGCTTCTTCGTCGCTGACGGTGCAGATCTTGCTGTAGATCGTCTGGTCAAGAATCGCTGGGATCAAGCCGTCGCCGATGCCCATCTGCAGATGGCTGCCAATGCCGCCGCCCGAAAGGATGGCGGCGTTTTCGGGCTCAACCGCCCAAATCTCGATGTCGGGATACAGGCGTTTAAGCGTTTGGCCCACGCCCGAGATGGTGCCGCCCGTGCCGATGCCGCTGCAGAATCCATGGATATGGCAACCGGCGTCCTCGGCGATTTCAAGTGCCGTGTGATTGCGATGCGTGCGCAGGTTGTCGATGTTTTCGAATTGTTGCGGCACGTAGACGCGCGGGTCATCTTCCTTCATCTGCTGCGCAATGCGGATGCATTCGTCGATGGCTTTGCCGATGTCGCCCTCATCGTGCACGACAACCACGGATGCGCCGTACTGCTTTACGAGCTTGCGGCGTTCCTCGGATACGGAATCCGGCATGATGATGCGTGCGGCGTAGCCGCGCACTGCGCACACGAGTGCCAGGCCTATGCCCTGGTTACCGCTTGTGGGTTCCACGATGATGCTGTCGGGCCCGATTTCTCCGCGCTTTTCGGCCTCATCGAGCATCATGGCTGCTACGCGCGTCTTAACTGAGCCGCCTACGTTCACGCCCTCGAATTTCACCAGGATTTGCGCAGCATCAGGTTCTGCCAGCTTGTTCAGTCGAATTAGCGGCGTGTGGCCCATCGCCTGCAATACATTGTCGTAGATCATGCATCCTCCTGGTCGTCACGCCGTCCGCGTTTTTAGCTTAACACGTTCACTTAACGCAGTATCGCGGAAGCATTATACCCCCTGGTTGTGTATCCAAGCGTTCAGGTGGGGTATGCGGGGAAATGTTAAGGTATACGCTCATATAACAGAATTGTGTTGCGATGAGGAAATTTTTGCATTCCAGAGACAAAAACTTCGCGGTGGACAAGAATATACTGAGGTTTCTCAAAGGGAAGGGAGAGAACATGAAGATTAAAGTAATGGTTATGGCGGCGGCGGCGTTCGCTCTTGCACTCGCTCTGGCCAGCTGCGGTTCGCAGAGCCAGCCTGCCTCCGGGGGCAGCGAGGCTACGTCTGCCCCGGCCGGAAGCTCTGCAGCCGTTGAGCCGACGTCCGAGGTGGGTGAAACGAGCCAGATGGTTGGCATGCCCAATCCGTGGTCCGAAGTGGGCAGTGCGGAAGAAGCTGCACAGGGTGCTGGCCTCGAAAGCTTCTCGGTGCCTGCCGACGTGGAGCTTACCGTGGGTCCTGTGACTGAGGTGACCTATCGTTGCATGGACGGCATCGCCGAGGCTGACATCATGTATCCGGCCTGTCAGGCGACCATCCGCAAGGGCATCGTTCCCGAGGGCGAGGACATCTCCGGCGACTACAACGAGTATGCCTATACGTGGACTCAGTCCGTCAAGGGCCTCGAACTCACCTGCTCTGGCAATCGTGAGGGCGATGCCACGAAGACCGTCTGGGCTGTCGACGGCACCAGCTACTGCATCCTTGCGCAGGGTCTGGGCGGCGATGAAGACTTCGGCTTCTCCGCAAACGATCTGAACTCGCTGGTCAACGCCATTCAGTAAGGACTTGCGAAAGAAAAATGGGCGCATAGCGCGGACGAACAAACTCGCGTCTGCGCTGAGTGTCCGAACGGCTGCGGCTCCCTAATGGGGGCCGCAGCCGCATATACGGGCAAAGACAAAGACCAAGACAAAGACAAAGGCGACGGCAACGGCAACGGCAACGGCAACGGCAACGGCAACGGCAACGGCAACGGCAA
>CAYOBD010000194.1:0-4603 GCA_964402005.1 uncultured Eggerthellaceae bacterium | reverse complement strand
TGCGTCAGTTTACGGTACTTTAGAGGCCGCGCAAAAAGCCGCACGTCAATGCGGACGCAGCGACGAGGTGATCACTCCCGAAGAGTACGAGAAAAGGTTCAGAACAAAGTTCAGGTGGTAAGCACGTGTATGGAAAACACGACTGTTTCTTTCTCTGCCCAATAGATTGATTACCTCCAGCATGTAAATCTTAAGTGTGGGATTCGCGTCGAACGGCCGCGGATTCCTACACTTAATGGGCCGCAGCCATTCGTCGGGATCCGGCCCCGCCGCCGTTGTCGCATCGCGCCGATTGCCGCATCTTACGGGCGGCAGATTCCGCAGGAGGTGTAGCCCATCGCGATTACATCCTCGCGCGTGCCGGTGTATTCCTGCTTATTCTTCTCCTTCATATCGCGAACCGCTTTGCAATCGGGCCAATGGAAGCGAAGCGTGTTCGTGTTGAGGATGTATGTGTGCACCTCGGGATCTGCCGCCTCTTCCCCAGCGGAGTCCTGCTCGGCCACGGCTGCGCCGACCGCCGCTACAGCCGCCGTCTCCGCCGCAGTCGGAGCATCATCTTCGGGCACATCCGCATCTATCTTGACGTCCTTCCAGTCGGGAGGCGCCGTTTTCGTTCCATCGGCATGATTTTCGCCAGTCGCGTAATCGATCTCCACACCAGGCTCGACGTTGTAGCACCAGCGGCAGAAGCAAACGCCCTTGCCGTCGTCTTCAATGGAGCGCGCCTCGAGCAGCACGCCCGACGCAACCAGGTTATCCCCCTCGAACACGGGAGTCGCCCGGTACAGCACATGGTTCCCCGTCTTCCAGATGTATTCGGCGACCATTATCTCAAGGTCTTCCATGCCCACCGTATTCATCGAACGCGTGCCCGTGATCAGGTTCAACGCATTCGCGTTCTGCCCCGTCAACTGGTACGCGAGCAGGTGGCAGCGGTTGTACACATACTCGCCGTCGATCCAGCCGTAGCGCGCATTGCGCCAACCCGTCGGTCGTACCTGACCGATGCTTCCGCGCTCCTCCTCCGGCATCATGTGCTCATCGATAAGCGCGCTCGCAGGACCGCATCTTCCCAAGTCATCAAGGAAGGAGAAAGCCATGTACGGCGAGCGTTTCAGCTCCTCGGCGGTGAAATATGGCACGTCGCCGTTGATGACCGCCGTCGGCTCGCCGTTGTAGGCAGGGACGTCTTTGATGCTGAATGCAGCGACGGTCTTGACCTGCTCCCCTGCTGCGCTCGAAGCTGCGCCCGGCGTGTCGCCGACCGCAGCCGACGATTCCTGTTGCGCCGCCTCGTCGGCCATCGACAAGGCAGGCGAAACCGCCATCAGGCCGATGGCCATAACGCACGCGGCAACTGCAAGCAGCAGATGCTTGGTCGCATGGTGATTGCGACACGATGCCACCATCTTCAACATAGGCATCCCCCCAAATAGTGAATCATTGGGGAGACTCCCCAATGATTCATTTTGTTAGGCGTTAGCGATCCTTGCGAAGCTTGACGCCCGCGCCGCACAAGTGAATCATTGGGGAGTCTCCCCAATGATTCACTCCGTCATGAGCTAGCGATTCTTGCGGAGCTTGACGCCCGTGCCGAGCAGGATGACGACCGCAGCAAGCGCTATGCCTGCGAACATGACGACGGGAAGCGTATCGCCGGTCTTGGGCGAAGCGCCCGTCTTGGATGCAGCCGCAAGGCTCTTCTGCCATTGCGCATACAGGGTTATGTTCTCGGTCAGCTTGACCTCGGCTTTGTCCTTGTATGACGTGCCCGAACCGTCCTTGGCGGTGTTCCAACCCGTAAACTCGTGGCCAGTGTAGGTGAACTTGTTGGCCTCAAGCGTAACGGTCGTGCCTTCATCTGCAATCACCGAATCCATCGTGCCCGTGCCGCCGTTGGCATCGAAGGAAAGAGTGTAGGTGGGAATGGGAACAGCCGCATTGACGGTAACGGTGACGACCTTCTTACCCGGGGCATATTCCTCCGTCTCGGCAGCGGTCACGGTCACCTTAGCCGTGCCAGACTTCTTCAACGTAAGCGCTCCGGTTTGGTCAACGGAAACGATGTCGCTGCCGGAGGTGACCTCGTAGCTGAGCTTTCCGCCACCATCCGTCTTGGCCTCGACCTTCTTGCCGGCCTCGCCCACTTCGCCGGTCACGTCTGAAGCAGTGACGGTCTGGGCCTTCTTGACCGTCACCACGCAGGTGGCTTCATACTTGTCTTGATATGTCTTTGCATGCACGACCGTTTTGCCTAGGGCGACGCCGGTAACTTCACCGATCTTCGATACGGTCGCCGTCTTCTCGTCATCGCTCGTCCACGTGATGCCATCGTCCGCATCCTCGGGCTCCGTGGTGGCCGTCAGCTGGCAGGTTTCTCCCAAGCCAATCGTCACAGCGGTTTTATCCAACTTGACGCCAGTGGGCAGCAACCCGCAGGTCGCTTCGTAATAGCCGGTTTCCACATACTTGCCCGTATCCGTTGACAGATAGAGGAAATTGACGAAATCCTCTCCGGTTTTCGTCGCCTGCAAATAACTATCTCCGCCCCCGGTGAAAGCTCCGGACAGGTTCTTGATATTGGCAATATTCGGAGCGCGGTTCGGGTTGAAACTCACATTATTCCCCCTGAGGATGTCACCAGCGAAAAACGAATCGCCCAGCAAGCAGTCCCCCGCAAAATCACCGATCCGGTACACAACGGCCTGCCGCTCGGAGCCGCCATCCGTATCGGTCTCCGTCGCCGTCAACGGATACTCGTCTGCAGCCGCCGCGTGCTGCGGCGCCGCAAGCGCGATTCCCGCTGCCACCGCAATGCCCGCCAGCAACGCCATCATGTATATCAAGAGGCTCTTTTTCTGCGTTTTCTCTGCCATTTCTCCTCCTTTTCCTGCAGATGCCGGATAGGGTGCGCGGCGGGCGTGCCCTCAGCGCACGGTATGTATGTCCTCAGCGCGCGGCGGGCACGCGCTCGTCCGATTTGCAATCATGCCGGTTATACGGGCGGCGCCGGCGAATCAGCTCGCCGCAATTTTCAAGCACTGCTCCCATCATCCGTTTCGCTATTTCGCCGATCATCGCACCGACAACTACACCGATTAAGCCCCGCTCGGAAGCTGATGCGCGGCCTCCTGGGTCGTCGCAGCAGCAAGCTTGCGGTCGCGGTCCTCGATCTGGTCGATGTACTTCTGGCCCTCTTCGGCGATTTCCTTGAAGTCCTCGATCGTCTGCTTGATGCGCGGCAGCGCTGCCTGCCGGTAGGTGCTGATGTCCTCGAGCGCCTGGAGCGTTTCGGCGAACGACGCCTTCAGCGTGTCTGTGGAGATGTTCGCCTCCGTCGCGTTCTTCTGGATCTCGGCCCCCTGCTCCTTCAGCATGCGGGACGTGGCCGTGATCATCTCGTTCGTTGCGGCATTCAGCGTGTTGATCTTATCCAGCACGATGCGCTGGTTGTACAGCGCGCCCGCCACCGTGGCTGCGACGCGCAGCGCCGACACGGTCACGTTCTCCGCGCGGTCGACGGCGCGCATGAGCTCCAGGTTGTTGCGACGTACCAGGTTCATGGACACGATGCCCTGCTGGTTCACGGTCAGCAGCTGCTGCAGGTCCATGATCTTCTGGCGCAGCGGGAAGATGACCTCTTCCTCGACGAACTTGATGCGCTCGGGATCGGAAGACGAATCGGCCTTCGCGCGATCGACGGCGGCACTCAGGTAGGCATCCAGGTCCAGAGCCATCGTGATCTGCTGGTTCAACTGCTGCGTGAGCGCGCGCATCGAATCCTCTTCGAGCTCGAGCGTGACGTTGTCGTTCTTCAGCGTCTCCTTGCCGCGCTCGAGCGATTGCACGATGTCAGAAATCTCCGCGTCGGCGGTCTTGTAGCGCTCGAAATAGCGGCGGACGGGATTGAACAGCCGGCCCAAGCCGCCGCTCTTGGCGAAGTCGACCTTCGACGGGTCCAAATCGCGCATCTTCATGGCCAGATCCTCGAGGCTGCGCGCTACCGCGCCGGACTCGCCGCCCTCGCGGGAAAGCTGCACCATGCGCCGCGAAAGCATCGCGTTTTTCGCCGTGGACTGAGCGACGACGTCGCTGCCCAGATTCTCGACCGCCTGCAGGATCTCGCGGCGCTCCGCAATGGAATCCAGGTCGACGTCCATGATCTGCCGGCTTTTCTCCTCGGCAGAATCCGCGATGAGCTCTGCATGCTGCGGCTCGACTGCAAGAGCCTGCTCGACCTCCTCTTTCGTCGCCTAGGGATCGGGAATGCTCAGATCGAATGCCATAGCGGTGCCTTTCTTCTCGGGGCGCCTTCCCGCGGGCAGCTGCCGGCAGGCGAAACGCCATATACGGTGAACGGGCGCAGCGGAATCCTCCGAAGCGCCGTTCTTTTTACCTATGCACAGTACTTCGCATTAAGCATAGTACTTCGCGCTACACGTAGTATTTCGTCTCATCGATGAGCGTGCGTATCTCATCGACAATGCGCTCGCTCTTCTCGTTCGAGTCGACGTCAGCCAGCTTGCCCAGCTCCGCATACAGCTAATCCAGCTCCAACAGAAGATGCGCGTTCTATTGCTCGAACTCCTCCAATTCGGCA
>CAYOBD010000193.1:0-4617 GCA_964402005.1 uncultured Eggerthellaceae bacterium | reverse complement strand
GTTATAAGTCCTGCAAAGAACCGTTTCAATCCAATCACTCCGCTCTGCCTTCTTCTTTCCCCTTGACCGTCTTATGCGCCCTATGCGAGCCGCCATCGGCCAGAAAAAAAGCCCTCATCTCGGGATGAAGGCTTCGGTTTGCGAGCAACGCCTTTTGAGGCGATGTTGTTCGTGCAGCCAATTCCTTGTGGCCCGAGATATCTATCTCAGCACGACGATAGGCAGGTTTCCCGGCTGATCGGTTCAGACGCTTGGGCTCACGGCCCCGCGCCAACGCTTTCGCCGCCTTCCCGGTTTCCCAGTGGCGTCTGGCGAACCCTTCCGAATCACGGTGACAAGATCGTGCGGGATTCACGCCCGCTTCCCTTTTCTCCTCGCCGCCCATCGTCTATACGCTGTGCAGCTCAGTCACCTATCGCCCTATTCAATTGTTGGGAGTAGTGTAGCACCATTTGTCCGATGTGCGCACAATACCCGCAATGCCTATAAAAGCACCCTATGAGGCCTTAATCCAGCCACCCGGGACGTTCGATGCGCATTTTCTGCACGCCGTGTTTGAATACACCATACGTGGCGGCGTGCATTACTGCAGCTTTCGCACGCTCGGGATCGGTGATGACCGAGCCCGCCATGCAGTCGACGCCGTATTCGAACAATACCGGCGCAGGAACCACGCTCGGACCGACAAGGATGACGCTGCACTGAGATCCACAGGCAAGCTGCAGCAAGCGGGGCATCGTCTTGTTCGTGAGCGTAATTCCCGTGCAGAACAGCAGATCCTGGTGGGGAACGATGTATTCGCATGCGGGATCGGGGAAATCGCCCGGTTGCGGGTTGCGCTCGAGAATGGAAAGCTCGCACTCGTCGGCAAGCCGCTCGATGAGCGGGAAATGGCCCACGATGCACACGCGCTTGCCTGCACACAGACGCCGATAAAGGTCGAACCCGTCGTTACTGCCCGATACCTCGATCTTCATACCGACCGCAGCAGCGTTCTCAGACGTGGAATACCAGGCATTGAGCGCCGCAACGCCCACGCTTGCCTCGGTGAAATTCCAGCTAGCGCATTGCGAAGCCAGATCCCTCAGCTCCATATGCAGCGCATTCGGATACAGCCCGTATTTGCCGCGCCCGCCGCTGACGGCCATGGCCATGCCGCAGCCGCTTTCGGCCTCAACGATTGCCCAATGGGTCCCGATGGCGATGTCCTTTACGGCAATTCCCTCAGGCACACCTTCCACCAAGCGCTTATAGAGATCCCATTCCGCAGGGAGCTCCTGCATCTCGGCCCAGCCGGATACCCGTTTTATTCCTTCGCACATTCCCATATTGATCGGTCTCCTCTACTCGTCGTTCAATCGGTTACGGTCATTCCCGCCACGGGTAACTGCCTTTTAAGCGCCCTTCCCTCTCACAAGCTCGGCGAGCAAGCGCTCATCCATCATATTCTTTCGCACAATGGGGATGCATGCGCTCCCCACGCGTCCGCCCCCCAAATCGATTCGATCGACGCGCACCTCCGTGTTGTAAATCGCAAGCATCATCTCTGGAGTTATTACGTCTTCCGGCGCGCCGTCTGCTAAGACGGCACCCTGGTGCAGCACTACAGCTCGGTCTGCGCAGTAGAACGCATGCGCCGGATCATGCGTCACCATGAGCACCGACGTGCCGAAGTCAGCCAAACCGCGCATGCGCGACAGCACCAGCTGTTGATTGCCGAAGTCAAGACTCGCTGTAGGCTCATCCATGACCAGAATATCGGGCTGCTGCGTGAGCGCACGCGCAATGAGTACGAGCTGTTGCTGGCCGCCCGAAAGTTCGGTATATGACTTATCGGCCAAATGCTCTATCGCCATCTGACGCAGCGCCGCATACGCCACGCGCTTGTCATCGCGCGAAGCCGCCGAAAGGCGACCCAGATAGGGCGTACGCCCCATCAACACCATATCCTTCACGCGATACGGGAAAGGAAGCTGATGGATCTGGGGAATGTAGGCGAAATGCAGCGCGAGTTCGCGCGCACTCATCTCCGACGTCTCGCGTCCGTTGATGCGAATGCTGCCACCGAGCCGAGGCAGAAGTCCCAGAATCGTCTTCAGCGTCGTGGTTTTGCCGCATCCGTTCGCTCCTATGATGCAGCAGAACTCGCCGCTCCCCAAAGAGAAGCTGATACCGTGCACAATCTCATTTGCGGCGCTGTAGCCCGCTCGTAGGTTCTCAACTTCAAGCATCAGCTCCACCCCTTCGAATTGCGACGGAAGATGATAGCGAAGAACGGAACGCCAAGCAGCGCCGTAAGGATACCTATGGGTATCTCCATGGACAGCGCGCACCGGGCGATATCATCGACGATGAGCAGATACGATGAACCCAGAATCATGGCAGCTGGTATGAGCTTGCGATGATCGGGGCCCACAAGCGCTCGCGCCAGATGAGGGATGATCAGACCGATCCAGCCGATGACGCCCGACACTGCAACCGATACCGACGTCAACAACGTCGCCGCCACGATGACGATAAACCGTGTACGCTTCGTGTTGACCCCGAGCGAGCGCGCTTCATCCTCGCCGAGCGACAGCACGTTCAGCCTCCAGCGCTGCGACATGATCAGCGCGAAACCGATGAACATCGGCAGGATAGCTATGAGCAGGTCACGCTGGTTCGAACCCGAGAAGCTGCCCATAAGCCAATACGTGATGGACGGCAGCTTGTCGTTAACGTCTGCACATAGTTTCACGATGGATGTGCCGGCTTGGAACAATGTCGATACCAAGATGCCACCGAGTACGAGGCCGAGCAAACGATCGTACTTCACCATACGATTCATGAACACCGCAATACCGACAGCAAGCAGGCCAGTCGCAAACGCCATGAGCTGCGTCAGAACGATGCTCCATCCGAAAAGCAGCCCGATGCATGCGCCCAGCCCCGCACCCGCGCTCGCCCCAAGCAAATCGGGAGATACAAGCGGATTGCGAAACATGCCCTGAAAAGACGCACCCGCCGAGGAAAGCGCTGCACCTACGAGCACCACAAGAAGGATGCGCGGTATTCGGATATTGAAAATGATCTTATCGAGGCTCAATTCAGCATTCGTTGTGATCTCACCTTGGAAATGACGTCCGATTCCCTCGACGAGCTCCGCTGGCGAAACCGAGTACTTTCCGAGCGCGAAGCTCACGAGCACGATGGCCGCAAGCGCAACCGGCAAAGCGATCTTCATCCACAGGGGAACCTTCTCGCTGAATGTCTTTTCGGCCTCATCGGCGAATGCGGCTTGCGCTTTGTCGCCCATCGACGGATTATTCGACTCTGCCGCCGATTGCTTCAGAGCAGCTGTTTGCGCAACGGAGGCGCTCATAGGTCATTCCCCGTTGGCCAGCAGATGAACGCCCACTCCACATCCAAGCAGTAATCGAGCTGATACACGGTTTGCCCGTCGACTTCCTGCACCGTGAAATGCTCGGCGGCATAGCGTTCGAACAACTCCTCCTCATGCGCATCGAGCGTCTCTTCGCCAGCGAGTTTACGCAGTTCGAGCCAGGCCATGTCCTTGTCAGCGAAGCGCATGGGGCGTTCGAACGGGATATAAGACACCTCCGGCAGCCGACGCATCTCCGCCAGTGCATCGATGACATGCACATGGCCTTTGGGAACGGGAATGTCGCGACCCAGATACTCGCACAGGCGCTCGTCATATGCGGGCGCCGATGTAGCTGAAACGGTAACGGCCACCTTCAGGCGCGCCACGCGATCGAGCTTGCACAACGCATCCTCCAGTTCAGCTTCGCGATAGGGCAGCGACCGCGAAGCAACGGCAACGTCAGCCGATTTCCCATGGATACCGCATGCTTCCCAATCATCTTCCCATGCCATAAGGGCAGCATCGATGGGAAGCTCTTCGGCTTGCGCAGCTGCCTGCAATCGTTCGATCATGCGCTGTGAAAAATCCCGCGCTGTCACAACATGCCCGGCGCGCGCAAGGGGAATGGCCAGCGTACCGTTTGCGCAGCCCATATCGAATACGCTTTGCCCATCCTCAAGCGCGAGCTTCTCGATGAGACGCGGCATATAGCCAACCGCGCATCCGCCCTGCAATCCTGCGTGAGTTCGGGCATTCATGCCCCCGAACGTTTCCGCGCGAAGATTCCAGTATTCCAAAGAGTCCATAGGCTCTCGCTTTCGCAAGCCGATAGGTGAAGCTTCGGGGATCGCCCCCGTGTCTGCATAAGTCGAGTTATTGAAGGCGATTCCTTTATCCCATTCCATAGAAACGAAAACCGGGGCCGAAGGGATTCACCCCTTCGGCCCCTGCAATCGTTAATTCAGAAACAGGATCTCCTTAGCCTCATCGTCGGTCAGATCGACGGAGAAGAACAGCTTGTAGTAGTCCTTCGTCACCTGAACCATGTCAACATCGTAATAATCGGGGTAGAGCAGGTTGGCCATCCACTGCATGCCGATATAGCGCGTGACCGAAGGCGGACGATCGCCCCACGTGAAGGGCAGGCACGGTATGGCGTACACACGGCCGTTCTGCACTGCGTCGATGGAAGCCCAGTCATCGCTCGTGCGGATCAGCTCATCGGCGCCACCGCGGTACTCCTGGCTCCAAGC
>CAYOBD010000192.1:0-4628 GCA_964402005.1 uncultured Eggerthellaceae bacterium | reverse complement strand
TTGCGCATGCCGAAATGCACGCCTGTGATGCAGAAGTTGATCTTGCCGGTGATGTAGGGGTAGGCGTAGGTCCAGGCGCACGAAAGCGCGATGGTCGATTTGGACTCATAGGGGTCGCCGTTGGTGTACGACGATGCGCGCAGAACAAGCTCGGCTTTTTCGGGCGGCACTACGAAGATGATGAGGTCGGGCGAGAAGTTGCAATCAACAGCGGGCGAGAAGACCACATAGTTGCATGAGCCGCGTTTCAGGGTGGAAATCTCGTGATAGATGCGTGCGTTGCAGGCGGCGCTGCGGAAAAAGCCATGCTCGAAGCCGATGACTCCGCTTGAGGCGAAGCCTTCGAAATCCTTGTAACCCAGCACGCAGCTGCCCATGCATGCTTCGTCTTTCAGGTCGACATAGAAGGTCTTGCCCGTGTCCTGCGCGGTCTTCAGATAGGCGCAAAGCGGTAGCTTCTCGTGGCAGCGCTCGATGCTATCAGGCAGGTTGTGCGAGAACTTAACTGCGATGGGCGCGTACTCGAGTTCCATTTTGGCGAGCAGTTCTTTTTGGTGCGGGGTCAGCATGGTTTTCTCCTTCTAACGATGTGGTTTGCCATACGTTCTGCAGGTGACGCAATAGTGAATCATTGGGGAGTCTCCCCAAGGATTCACTCCTCTGCATCGCTAGCGTTTTCATCGATTATCGCTTCTACGTTCTTTGCCTTACGTATGGTAGAGCGCAGCCCGTCGCGCGCGATAGGGGCGTAACCCTGCTTCTGCATCTCATTGAAGGTCATGCCAAGTGCATTGCCGAGCTCGATGAAGCGCGAGCGGCTGTGATAGAGAAGCCATTCATGCAGAAGGGTGCCGTAGATGACCACCGTGTCGAAAACGAGGTTGATGAGGGGGTTGAAATTCGTAACGATCGCTACGATCACGATGGCTGCGCACGCAATCAGGCGCCCGGCAATATACTGGTAGGAGTACTTGAACTCGGATTTGTTGAAACGGCCGAGCACGAACGATGTCAGCAGGTACAGCACAAGGCATGCCGTGAGATATGCGCTCTTCGGAACGAACGCGATTTCCTGTTCGGGCATGAACTCGAGCGCGACTGCCAGGTTGCCGATGACGAGGATTACCCAGCCTGTAATCGTAAGGTATAAAGTCCCGTCGGTTTTCTTGTGATGGTCGGTCATTTTGTCGCGTTCATATATGTATATGAGGAACAGCCCAACCACCAGTGCGAATACGAATATGGGATACAGCAGGGATGACTCCGTGGTCATGTATATCGCAACTGCCACGATCGTTTCTCCGAATGCGACGATGACAAGCAGGCTGCAGCGCTCGGTCAGGTGCGAGAAGCGTGCATCCTTGCGGCGGAATATGCGCGCAAACCCGAATACCCCGGTGCCGAGTATCAAGGCTACCCACGATGCACCTGCGCTCAAATCGGCCGGCAGGAACGCCGCGATGAGCGCAATGATGCACTGGACAGATAGCACGGCGGCGATGCCTTCCATGATCAGCGTGTCGTCGCGATCCAAATTGTCGTAACGCAGCCTCTTGATTATCCAGTGCACAATCAGATTCAACAGGATAAGCGCCCATGCCAGATTGAACGTGAATATTGAGCTTGCCCAGTCCCTCTGGATGCCGCTTGCAAGGAAATATAGCAGGAACATGTTAATGAACAGGCATATATTGTCCGCAGCCGACTGGTCGCCATAGCGGTTCAGCAAAAACGTTGTATAGAACCACACCTGCAGTATCACGAGGAACGAGAACGTGTAAACGCTCCATGTCTGCAGGTCGAGGAAATCGCCTTCGAAGTGATGGCACAGCGATGTGAGCACGCTGATGCAGTAAACGAAGATCAAGTCGTAGAACAGCTCGATGTTGGATACGCCCTTTGCCGGGATGAACGGCTTCTTGCGCATGCTTGCCTCCGCCTTAGCGATTACTTCCGAGGCCCATTATAGAGAATGTGAAATTAAGGCGACCTTAATTTCACATTCCGAAGGCATCACGCGCAAAGCACAGTGGCGGCGACCAAATGTGAAATTAAGGTCGCCTTAATTTCACATTACTCCACGTTCACCAATTCGTAGTCCAGCGAGCCTGCGCCGAGCTTGGCAGCTTGGCGGAAGCTGAGCGTGTAATCGGACAAAGGGTTGATTGCATGCAGGTGGTCGGTCTCGCTTCCGTATGCGGCGTGGCGCTCGGGCAGGACGCTGTCTTCGATGGCCACCTGCTCGCCGATTTTCGTGGTGATGGCGCAGTCTAGCGCTACAGGGTCGAAGCCTGCGAACATGCCAACGTTAGGTACCATGGGGGCGTCGTTGTCGGGGAAACAATCGCACTGCGGCGTAATATCGATTGCGAGCGCCACATGGAAGCATTGCTCCACGGTATTTGTGACGGCAGCAGCGTATTCGCCGATACGCATTTCCAGCTGTTCGGACGTTGCGCCGAAGCCCATGATTGCGGTCATGGGGCACAGCCCGATGCAGTGTCCGCACTTGACGCAGCGACTGTCGTCGATATGGGCTTTACCGTCGACGATCTCGATGGCATTCTGCCCGCAGTTTCGCGCGCATTTTCCGCAGCCGATGCAAACCGCCTCGATGACGTCGAGCGCACCGCCGCTATGCTGGTCCATCTTGCCGGCACGTGAGGCGCAGCCCATCGCCAGGTTTTTCAACACGCCGCCGTAACTTGCAAACGTGCAGCCCTTGGCGTGTGTGAGGGAAATGAGCACATCGGCATCGTAGATTACCCGTCCGAGGTGGGCCATCTTTACCAATTCGCCGTCAATCGGCACGTCGACGTAGTCGGCGCCGCGCAAGCCATCGCCGATGATGACGGGGCATCCGCACGAAACGGAGTTGAATCCGTTCATCTCTGCGCATTTCAGGTGATCGACGGCGTTTGAGCGCAGGCCGGGATACAGCGTGTTGCAGTCGGTGACGAACGGTTTGCCGCCGCGCGCAATCACCTCTTCTGCGATGATGCGTACGTAAAGCGGCTTGAGGAACGACACGTTGCCGAATTCACCGAAATGCGTTTTGATTGCGACGATCTTGTCCTTCAGGTCAAGGTCGTCCAATCCGCCCTCGCGCATGACGCGTACAAGTTTCTTCGGCACGCTGTCCTCGTGTTTGACGCGCATCGTTCCAAATGCGACTTTGGATGCTCCCATGGTGCCCCTCCCTATTTACGTGGTTGCGAATGAGTCGGTGAAAACAATCCTTGGCGGCTCATTGCGTCGAGCGAGTCGAAATACCGTTTTCCAACCCTCTCCCTAGCTTGGCATGCGCATGACTGTGGCGGTTACGCGAGCAACGTGCGAATCGGTTCCGTCGTAGATGTCGATGGTGCAGAATGCGAGTGAGCGCCCTTTCTTATCGGGCCGCGCAATCGCATAGAGCCGATCGCCCTTGGCGCGCCGCAGATGTGCGATCGATGCGTTGATTGAAGCGCTCGGCGGCTGGCCGACGTTGGTGCACACCGCCAGCGCGAAATCAGCAAGCGTGAAGAAAACGCCGCCCATGACGGCCCCCTGCGCGTTATGGTGCCGATCGTCAAGCGTCATGCTTACACGTGCCTCGCCCGTCTCGGGGTCGTACGAGTCGATGGTGGCGCCCAGACATTTGGTTGCGAACTGGTCTTCCGCGAAAAAATCGCGTATTTCTTCGATGCTGGAAAAATCCATGGCCCCTCCGTGATGCGTAAATGGTGGTTTGAGTCTCTTGCATAGTATCCCACTCCTTAACGAATGATGAGCAAACAAGCCAGAAAAGCGGCTCAGAACGGAAGGTGTGGGTCGGGTAGCATCCATGAATGCAGGGCGCCCTTCAAACAGGGCGCCCCAGCGGAATTCTGCAGGTCTGTAGTGCAGTCGAACCGCTATGCCAGATCGTTGCCGTCGATTTCTACGACATCGCTGTATTCGCTCCAGTCGTTGCCCCAATCATCCACAGTGTCGCTGGCATGTACCTGGTTGTACTGGGCTTTTTCGACCAGGTCGCGGAAGTCCTTACGCTCGCCGGTTAGTTCCATGCTGTCGAGCAGGGCAAGCACGGTGTCCATCGACGAAGTTCCCGCGTATTCGGATCCGCGCAGGTTCATAGCGAACTCGATGACGGCGGCGGCGAATGCCATGTCATCATTCGGGTTGTCCGTTATGTCGCTGCGGTGCACGATCGCTTCGGTCTGATGCACGGCGTCATCGGCAAAAGCGCGGTAGCGCAAGCTTGCAGTGAGCAGTTCATCGGCGTAGGCGTTTTGGTCGGTGTAGCGCTCGAGCTGGTCGGCGGCGCTGCCAGCACCGTTGTCACCGTACTTGAGCTCGGGGACAGCCACGTCCAGCGCCGAGTCGGCCAATGCGATTTCGTAGGCCACGGTGAACTGCGTGTTCGGACCCACGTCACCGGCGTCGACCGTGTCGTCCAGGAAGTCCTCATCGGCCAGTGCGCGGTTTTCATAGCCGATCAGGCGGTAAGCCTTCACCTGCGCCGGGTTGAATTCGACCTGTACTTTCACGTCGTCGGCGAAGGGAACCAAGTTGGCCATCAGATCCTCGCCGAACACCTTTTCGGCCTCTGCGATGCAGTCGATGTAGTGGTAGTTGCCGTTGCC
>CAYOBD010000191.1:0-4661 GCA_964402005.1 uncultured Eggerthellaceae bacterium | reverse complement strand
AACGAATACACGATCCAAATGCGGCGCGAGTTATCAGCGCCAGCACGATGCTCGTCGAGCAACCGCAGCAGCTCGCGCACATCGAAGAAACGCATGGCAACTGCGCCAGTGAATGCACGACGCACCAGCCCGTAGTACTTGTCCTCTCGCAGCCAAGACGCTACCGGCACAGGAAAGCCCAGCTTTTCCTTTTGCGCCCAGTCGCGCGGAATTACACGCTCGGCAGCTTCGCGTAGAGCAATTTTCGTTTGGGATTCACTTACCTTCTGCTCCGTGGAAATTCGCGCCGCCAGCTCAAATACCTCGCGGTCGAGGAAGGGCACGCGTGATTCCAGCGAATGGGCCATCGACATCTTATCCGTCTTGAGCAGAATGTCGCCCGCAAGCCAGAACCACAGGTCCGTATACTGCATGCGTGTCGTATCGTCCAGCCCGGCCGCTTCCGCATATACGGGCGCTGTAAGCTGCTGCGGCGCGATAATGCCTTCGATATCCTGTTCTTCTGCGAAGCTTTCCGCCCCTTCGAGTGCATCAAGCCCGATAGCAGCTGGCGCTCCGCCTGGGTGGGCTTCGTGTGAGAGCCGCTCGCGCACAGCGGGCGCCAGCACGCGTTCGCGTTCATCAGGGGAAAATGCCACACCGTTCGCATTCGTGAAATACCAGTCTTCGACATCCTCGGATGCACGCTCGAGATAGTTCGCACCGCGCTTTCCAGCTGCTCGCAGCACCTTCGATCCCACGCGCAACAGAGGCTTGGGCAACTTGCCCAGATGTTCGTTGGCAAACGGAACCTGGTAGATGCGGTAGCCGCCGAAGAATTCATCGGCGCCTTCGCCCGACAGCACCGCCTTCACGCGCCGCGCCGCCAGCTTGTCAACGAAATACAGCGCCACAGCCGAGGGATCGGCAGAAGGCTCGTCCATATGCCACTGCACGAGAGGCAAAGCCTCCCAGTACTCCTCTTCGGTAATGTGGTGTGCGTCGTTCGCCACATCAAGCGAATCTGCGAGTTCGCGCGCCCAACTGATTTCGTCGCGTTCGCCCTGGTATTCGGCGAATCCAACCGTGAACGTCTTTATATCGGGATTTACCTGCGCGAGGAGTGCAGCCAAATAGCTCGAGTCGATGCCGCTCGACAGGAACGACCCCACCTCGACATCGGCCACGTTGTGGTAGCCCACCGACTCACGCATCGTGCGCTCGATAGCATCGACCGTATCCTGCTCCGCCAAGCGCACGTCAAAATCGAACTCCGGCCGCCAATAGCGCACAGCTTCGATGCTACCGTTTGCCTGCACGCGCAAGTAATGACCGGGCTGCAGTTTAAACACGCCCTTAAAGAAGGTCTCGTGCAGCGCTGAGAATTGGAAGCACAGGTATTGGGCAAGCGCATCTTCGTTCAACTCGCGCACATAGGCTGGGTGCGCGAGAATCGATTTGATCTCTGAGGCGAAAATGAACTGCCCATTGCATACCGTATAGTAGAACGGCTTGATACCGAAAAAATCACGCGCGCAGAACAGCTCGCGGTTTTCCGCATCATAGATGGCGAATGCGAACATGCCGCGCAGACGCAGAAGCACAGCGTCTGACCAAGCGATGTATCCGACAAGCAATACTTCGGTATCCGAATCCGTCGCAAACTCATAGCCCTCGACTTCAAGCTGCTCGCGCAGCTCACGGTAGTTGTAAATCTCGCCGTTGTAGACGATGGACCATCTGCCGCGACGCATCTTCTCAGGCTGCTCGGGCATAAGCTCGGTTCTTCCCGCTGCCTGGCCCCGCTCGTGCTGCAACGCGACAGCCGTCGTAAAAACCTCGGATTCAGGATCGTCGGTTGCGCGCACCATGGGCTGACCGCCGCCGGCCAAATCGATGAGCGACAGCCTGCGATGCCCGAGCGCGATGCCATCGGCGATGTAGCGGCCTTCGCCATCGGGTCCGCGATGGGCCATGACGTCGCACATCGCTTTAAGCGTCACCTGATCCTGCACGCTGCCTGTCGCTTTCGTGAACCCGCATATGCCGCACATGCCGCCCGCCCCCATTCTGTAGTGGACCAGATGGGAGTATCCCTTCCAGTCCACCCCAGTCTAGGAAGAGCGCCCGCCGTCAGGGTTTCGGGAAGGTTAAACATGATGCAAACGAGCCATAGAGCAAAAAGGATGGGCCGCCGATATTAACCCGATGGGCAGAATGAGCCACCGAGGCCAACTCTGGTGGTTCATCGCACGAACGGGCCGCTGAGACCAACCCCAACGGCCCATCCTTATGGCAATCTATCTGCGTGCTTTAGAAAACCGGTGCATTGGCGATAACGTCATAGCCTGAGATGACGGCCATCGTGCATCCGACCGGCAACGTGTGGCCATCGATCGTGAACTCCTGCGACTCGCCAGGTCCAAGCTCGAGGACGAGAGCGCTTGCCACGCCCAGCGTGTTGTCATCGTTGTCCATATACACTGCCGCGATTTCGACGATATCGAATGCCCTGTCGGTATTGTTAGTCACGGTACCAGTCATGTTGGGCACACCTTCGCCGTCCTTATCAACGGCGATATCGCTCAAGGGAAGCTCGTATACCCCTTCGATGGGAATCATCGTGGCCGTACCCTGCAGTCGGTAGTCATCTTCGGCCGAATAACCATCCGGAAGCGGAAGAGAGCTGTTCGTATAGATGAAGCCGACGCAGTTGGGATCCAGATACGACGGTGCGATGAAGATGCTGTCATCCGACACGTCCACAATCACATTGCCGTTCGCGTCGCCGATCTTGATGTTGCCGTCGTCCAGGTTGAGGGGCACATCGCCCGTATTGATTATCTGGACCACGGCATCGGCCACCGCACCTTCATCTGTTTGGTGCACATCGAGCATGTTCAACTCGCCCATGCTGATCGCCAAGGTGCCCGCAGCAGGAGTTTGCGACTCGGTGGGAGAACCCGTACCGCCATCGGGTTCGGTCACCGGGGCGGACGTGGTCGAAGTGTCTCCGGAGCCGTCTGAAACCGGCGGATTGCTGCACCCGACGAACGTTGCAGAAAGCGCTGCGACACAGGCGATAGCGACAATGGTTTTCTTCATAATGCATCCCTTCCTATGCGGACGAACCAAGGGGACGATTCTCTTGCCACGACACACATTACCAGAGATGACGCAGCTCTTCGCATGGCAAGACCCTGCTTCCTGTGCAATAGCGGATCGGCCCCGCTTTCGCACGTGTCCTTTTAACTCACTTCTCCCTATCCCATACCCTCTTGGTTTATGGCACATCGCAAACGCGCACTCGTCGGATTTTCATCACCGACTTCGTCGTTTTCGCAGCACGCGAGTCAATAAAGGTTCACAATGGAAACGTTGTACAGGCGAGCATCGTTTCCATGGCAGGCGCCGCCATGGAAACATGAGAATTGGGGGTGATGCGCATGTCTCTGCAAGAACTTAAGTCGAGCGATCTCTCGCTTATCGAGCAGACACTCGACACCTATGCCGAGGTTCCCGGCAGCCTAATCGCGATTTTGCAGGCGGCTCAGGATATCTACGGCTACCTACCCTTGGATGTGCTGGACCACATCTCGGTCAGAACGGGAACGCCTATCGCGACCATCATGGGAGTGGCTACGTTCTATGCCCAGTTCAGGCTGGAGCCGATTGGTAAGTACCTGATTATGCTGGGCCAAGGCACTGCCTGCCACGTAAACGGCTCTGAGCTCATTGCGAGCGCCATTTCAGACGAGATCGGCATCGTGGACGGCCAGACCACCGAAGACGGGCTGTTCTCGCTCAAGCATGTCGCGTGCCTGGGTTGCTGCTCGCTGTCCCCCGTCATGATGGTGAACGGGAAGACGTACGGCAGCTTGACGCCCGATAAGGCCCGCAAGGTTCTGCGCGGCCTGGCGGCAGAAGACGCGAATGGGGGTGATCAGGCATGAGGATCGTAATCGGAGAAGGCAGCTGCGGCTTGGCAGCTGGAGCCGGAAGCGTCCATGCCAAGTTCGAGGAGCTGCTCGGCGCGGCCAATCCCACCGGCATCGAGCTGGGCATCACGGGCTGCAACGGCATGTGCTTCTTGGAGCCCATCGTCGACGTGTACGATGACGAAGGGGCGTTGCACCGCCTGGTGAAGGTTCAGGAGGGCAATGTCGAGGCCATCTACAACGCGTCAGTCGCGGGCGATCTTTCCGCGGTCGATAACCTGCTGATCACGCCCGAAGACGAAGAGTTCCTGACGAAGCAGACGCGCGTGGCGCTGCGCCATTGCGGCATCATCGACCCCGAAAGCATCGATGACTACCTGGCGCATGACGGCTATGCGGCCATCGCGAAAATCCTGAACGAAGGCCTGTCCCAGGAGGATGTCATCCAGCAGATCGACATCGCCGGCCTGAAAGGCCGCGGCGGCGCAGGTTTCCCCACAGCATTCAAGTGGCGCGCAGCGCGCGATGCCGACCCCGGCGAAGACGGGCGGAAGTTCCTGATCTGCAACGCCGATGAGGGCGACCCCGGTGCATTCATGGACCGCGCCGTGATCGAGGGCGATCCGCACAGCCTGATTGAAGGCATGCTGATCGGCGCCTACTGCATCGGTGCAAGCGAAGCCATCGTGTATGATGTATGTTTCTTCCGCGGTAGGAATCATTATGGCTCTTCTCGCGAACAAG
>CAYOBD010000190.1:0-4662 GCA_964402005.1 uncultured Eggerthellaceae bacterium | reverse complement strand
GAAGCCCTCCTCTTCGGCGGTCTTAGCAAAGCCCTCGTACTTGTCGGTCCACTCGTAGTTTTCGCCGTCAGCAGCAGAAGCCAAGTTCGCAGCAGTGTCGCCGATGCCCTCGAGCTCCTTGAACCACATCTTCGCGTGCTCTTTTTCGTTGTTGGCGGTGTCCAGGAAGATGGCCGAAATCTGCTCGAAGCCCTCCTTCTTCGCCACGCTCGCGAAATACGTGTACTTGTTGCGCGCCTGCGATTCGCCGGCGAACGCCTCCCACAGATTCTTCTCGGTCTGGGTGCCTTCGTATTTGCCCATTTCAACCGTCCTTTCTCGTCTCGAATTGCCTTTGCAGGTTGTACGCAGAATAGCATGGAACTGCAACTCTTCGCGCAATCGTTACCGCACCGCAAAGTGGGCGAAGCCAACGGGAATGGCCTAGACCAGGGAACGGAGCAGAAGGTGCTGCACGCGTCGCGCACCAACCGCTCAACATATTCTTCTAAGATGCAGGATCTTTCTCGACAGAACAGCGGAATCTATAGCACGTGGCGAGCTTCCAAAGCGCGGGCGAGAGTGTGCTCGTCAGCTAGCTCGAGCTCGCCGCCAACAGGAAGGCCGCTTGCCAAGCGCGTGACGGTCACGCCCAACGGCTTTACCACCCGGGCGACGTAAGCTGCGGTGGTCTCGCCTTCCACGCTGGGGTTGGTTGCCAGGATGATCTCGCGCACAGAGGTGTCGGACAGGCGGCGGACGAGCTCGGCAATGCGCAGATCATCGGGGCCGACGCCATCCATAGGCGCCAGCTCGCCGCCGAGCACATGGTATACGCCGTTGAACGCGCCGGTCCGTTCGATAGGCGGTATGTCGCGTGGCTCGCTGACCACGCAGATCATGGTCGCATCGCGCTCGGATGACTGGCAGATGCCGCACAAGTCGTCCTCTGCATAGTTGAAGCAACGCGTGCAGAAATGCACGGTATCCTTCACGTCGATGATGGCCTGAGAAAGCCGCGCAGCCGTCTCGCGATCGACATTCATCAGCCAATATGCTTAGCGTTGGGCCGTCTTGGGACCAAGGCCGGGCAGCCGCTCAAGCTCCTCGAGCAGCCGTTGCAATGCGGGCGCCGACTGCATCAGAACAGCCCCGGAATACCCAAGCCGCCCATGCCGCCGGTAACCGCAGCCAGCCGCTCTTCGCCCTGTGCGGCCACACCGCGCAGCGCCTCGTTCACAGCCGCCAGAACCATATCCTGCAGCATCTCGACGTCCTCGGGGTCGACCGCCTCGGGATCGATAACGATTTCGGTAATCGTGTTGTCGCCGCGCGCAGTCACCTGCACCATACCGCCTCCCGCAGATGCGGAGAACGTCATCTCGGCGACTTCCTCCTGCGCCTTCGCGAGCTCGACCTGCATGCGCTGCGCCTGCTTCATCATTTTCTTCATATCCATGGTTCGCTCCATTCTCTCCGTCTTAGCCGGCGGCACGGATTTCCGTTGGAAAACATAGTCAAAAAAGAGTATCCCTTTTGACCGAGCAGTCGGCAACCCTTAAGTTGGCAACAAGTCTATGAAAACCGCTTGGCAGCCGAACATGCAAATAAAAGGCACACGAAAAAGGAACCCGCGCAAGGATCCCGCATCAAAGAAGAGGCCGAAATCCGCGATTCGGCAAATCCCCAAGGCGATGAATTCACCAGATGCGCATTTTCGGACTCCTCCGAAGCCCACAGTAAGGTGCACGCCGACGTTTTCCCAGTTCGGGTTTCCGACCCCAATCGACGAGGAGGCCGAAATCCGCGCTTCGGCAAATCCTCGAGGCAACGAATTCATCAGATGCGCGTTTTCGGACTCCCCAGAACACCGCATCCCAAAACGAAGAATGGATTGCCGAAAGCAGTCTTCGGCAATCCATTCTCTCCGCTCACTTACTCGCTGAAAGGAGTTACTTGCAAAAAGATTACTCGCCGTCGACTTCCTCGAAGTGCACGCTGGTGCCGAAGCCTGCTTGAAGCAGGGCATTCAGATCGTCGGGGGTTGCCTCAGCAGCAGGTGAAGCCACAGGCGCTGACGCAGCAGCGGCAAGCGCTTCCCCAGCCATTGGCGCAGCTGCGGGTTCCTGCACTTGCGCAGGAGCATATGCGGGCTGCAGGTCGGACGCCGGATAATCATCGTAGGACTGCTCGTCGATGTCGAAATCCTCGTAAGGAACCTGCTCGTAAGGCGGCTCGTCGTCGTAAACAGGAACATCTGCACTGCTGGGAGCAGCCTGGAGCTCGGGCGTCGCGACAGGCGCAGCGGCTGTAGACTGGGTCTCGACGGCAGGCGCTGCGGAAGCGGCCACAGGCCGAGCCTCAGCTGCAGGCGCCTCAATCGCCGCGGGCTGGACCTTAGCTGCAGGCGCCACAGCGGGCGCAGGAGACGCCGGCGATGACGCAGCCGACGCAGCGACAACAGCGGATGCGGATGCACCCCCACCAAGCTTGTAAACGAACTCCATGGCCGAACCGGTGGCCTTCTGCCATGCGGCCACCAGGGCCTCGCGAGCTTCCGGCTTCTGCACGGCGTTATACGCAAACGTGCTCTCAGCGGGAAACTCGATCTCGACTGCGCCAGTCTGCTGGTTAAAGCGAATTCGCGTGTTCATGAACAGAGCGCCGTAGGCGATCTTGTGCTTCTTCACGGCAGTCATCGCGGCCTGCCACGTACGCTGCAGGGTTGCTGCGTTGGCGTACGGAGACGCAGATCCCGATGCAGCCTCGTTTGCCGATGCGGGCGCCGCCGAAGACGTACCCGCGACCGCAGAAGCAGTTGCAACAACAACCGGTGCCGCAGTTGCGGCAGCCGCAGGAGTCACGCTTACTGCGGCAGCCGGCACCGCAGCCGCTACAGTAGCCGGGGTCTCAGTTGCAGCGACAACCGGAGCTGCGGTCAAGAACGCAGCCGACGTCGCAGCCGAATCGGCAGCTGCAGTTGCGGGTTTCTCCATCGTGCCACCCGCGGCAGACGCATCGCCGCGAGCTCCCGTCGAAGCGCCACCAACACGCTCGGCGCGGTTTCGGATTTCAGTCATTTCTTGCCCGCTGCGAACCCGTGTTGCAGTCTCTTCACCAGGGATGATCGGATCGCCTGGCAGGACATGGGAGACCGCAGAATAACCCGACTCCAGCGCCTCGATGCGCTCAGCCAGCGATTCGAGCGTCAGATCGGAGTCGGGGCGCACAAGGCGCGTGAGCGCGATCTCGAACGACAGCCTCGGGTTCGACGAGGTTTTCAGCTCCGCCATCAAATCGCCCAGCACACCCATGCAACGCACGGTGCGGTCTGGCCCGAACCACTGCAGCTCGCTCGATAGCTGGCGCCGCATCGTCTCGGTCACATCGAGCTCGACGTCTTCGCCGGCGACGGCCATCACGTACAGGTCACGCACATGCTCAGCCATGTCGCGCACGAATTGCGCCAGGTCGGAGCCCGTCTCGACGTATTCGGCCGTCCAGCGCAGGCAATTCGCGATGTCGCGCTTGCCGATGTAGGCCATAATCTCGGCCATGTCGGTGGAATCGATTGACCCGAGCAGGCGCTCGGCACCTGCCAGCGTGACCGAACCGCCCTCGAATGCGATGATCTGCTCGAGCGAGGTCAAGGCGTTGCGCAGGCCGCCATCGGCGCGATGCGCGATCAGGTCGAGCGCCTCGCCCTCGAACTCGACGCCCTCGGATACGCACACGGCACCCAGACGCGCCACCATCGACTCGGGCGCGATGCGGCGGAAATCGAAACGCTGGCAGCGCGAATGCACGGTCTCCGGCACCTTCTGCGGATCGGTCGTGCACAGGATGAAAACCACGTGGTCAGGCGGCTCTTCCAGCGTTTTAAGCAGCGCATTGAAAGCCGCAAGCGACAGCATGTGGACCTCATCGATGATATAGACCTTCGTGCGCCCGCGCGTCGGCGCGAACTGCACGCGGCCAATCACCTCCTCGCGCATGTTCTCCACGCCCGTGCGACTCGCGGCATCCAGTTCGTAAACGTCGGGGTGCGTGCCGTCGGCGATCATGCGGCATTCCTCGCACGTGCCATCCGGCTCGGGCGTGGGGCCCTTTTCGCACAGCAGAGCCTTCGCGAGCAGGCGCGCCGTGGTAGTCTTGCCCGTGCCGCGCGGTCCGCAGAAAAGGTAGGCGTGGCTGATCTTGTTCTGCTCGAGCGCGTTGCGCAGCGTGCGCTCGATGGGCTCCTGCCCCACCACGTCCGCGAACACCTGCGGACGGTACTTGCGGTATAACGCCTCTGCCATATGCGCCTGCTTTCCTCTTGTGCTCTCGATGCGGCAACGGGGGGTCTGGCCTCGCTGCTACATCAGGTAATCATATCGCGCTTCGCGCAAAAGTCGTACATGATACGGCAATGAGGTCAGGCCCCGTTGTCACATCGCATCTATTCCTGCACGCCCGCCGGCTCTCCGCTCTGCTCCAGCGCATCCCCCAGTTGTTCTGCTTCGGCTTGCTCCGGCGTTTCCGTCATCGCCTGCAGCTGTTTCGCTTCCGCCTGCTCGGGAGTTTCCGCAGTCATCTGCGGCTGCTCCTGCTTGCCGTCCTTACGCGAGGAGACGAACGCTCTCACGGCACCGATTATGGCTGGCAGCACCGACACCAGGATGATGGCGATCACGATGGCAT
>CAYOBD010000189.1:0-4721 GCA_964402005.1 uncultured Eggerthellaceae bacterium | reverse complement strand
GTACTACCTGCGCAAGAAGATCGGCAAGGCCGCGAAAATTAAGGAGAAGGCCTACTAAGCCGATTTCCGCATATGCAACTGAAAGACCCGCTTCGGCGGGTCTTTTTTTTGCGTTAGAACATGTGGCGGTTTGACCGCGAAACACCTTGAACGTCTGGCTGTTTGCCATAAAAATGCATTCCGTGCGTCGGTTTTGCTGCGAGTCCCATAGAACGTGTGGCGGTTTGGCCGCGAGACGGGCATAATGGAACCATGGAGATGACCGTTGCAGAGATACGCGCTGCGCTCCAGGCGGCAGATGATGGGGAATTTGCCGTGCTCGAACGTGCGCTCAAGGACGACCCGCGCAAGGGTGTGCGTTCTGCTGTGGAAACGGCGCGGCGCAGGTTGCAGGCTGCATCAGCTGAGCGCGAGCGCGTGCAGGAGCTTTACCGTTTCGAGGATGAGCTAGTCGCGGCTCACGGGGGCGGTATCGCGGTCGGATTGGACGAGGTGGGCCGCGGTCCGCTCGCGGGTCCTCTGGCTGTCGGAGCAGTCGTGCTGACTAATCGTACGCCCATTCCGGGTCTGAATGATTCCAAGCAGGTGCGCCCCGAGCAGCGTGCTGAAATCGCGCAGCGCATACGCGAGACGGCCCTCGCTTCGACTGTCGAGTACGTAGCGCCGGCCGAGATAGACCGCATCGGCATGACTGCCGCGCTGCGCCGTGCATTCGCTGCCGCAGTCGCCCGTATCGAGGCGGCAGGCGTCGTTCCCGATGTCATCCTGCTCGACGGCAATCCGTTGCATTTCGACAAACGCGAGGTCAACGTTGTGAAGGGCGACGCTCATTGCGCATCGATCGCCGCCGCTTCCATCATCGCGAAGGTGGAGCGCGATGAACTTATGTGCCGCAAGGCGCTTGAGTACCCCGAATACGGGTTCGACCAGAACAAAGGCTATGCGTCGGCGGCACACATCAGCGCCATCGAGCGCTACGGTTTGTGCCCTGAGCATCGTGAAAGCTTCTGCGGTTCATTCCTGCAGCAAACCCTTTTCTAAACTGAGCCCCTGGGTTGCTCCTCCGGATTGTGCTTCTAGGTTGCTCCTCTGAATCTCGCCTCTGAGTTGCTCCTCCGAACTGTAACCCTGGGTTGCTTCTCCGAACCGTTCCGCTGCTCTGCGTTTTGATCTGATGTTCTAGTCGTTTTGCCGACTATCTTTCCAGCCGCCGCGCTCAGAATCCCCGGATAATCGCGCTGGATTCTGCGCTGGATTCGCGAGAAAAGCAGCCGAATCTGCGACGGTGATTCCGTTCCATTCAGAGCGAATCCGCGATATGTTTCCTACGGCTCCCGTGAGAGGAACTCGCTTTAGCATCGGCTTGCTGAATAGAGGACGATGCTGAAGGGAGCGCGCAGATGAGATGGCCGGAGGAGTACGACTGGGTCGATTACGAAGACGATTGCGAGGATGCCGTCGAGTTCAAGCGACGGTGCCGTGAGTCGATCGGGGTGCGCAATAAGGAGTTGGGCGAACGTGGCGAACAGGCTGCGGCACGTTATCTGAGGCTGATGGGCTACGAGATCCTCGAGCGCAATTTCGTCTGTCCTGCCGGCGAGGCGGACATCATCGCCCGCGATGGCGACTACCTGGTGTTCGTAGAAGTCAAAACACGCACGCACATCGAAAAGGGAATGCCCGAGGAAGCTGTCGATGCCAAGAAGCGGGCGCGCTACGAAAAGATCGCCTGCTGGTTTCTGGCGGACTTCGAGGAAACCGACATCCCTTTGCGTTTCGACGTGATCTCACTTGTGGTCGTCTGCGAGGATCGTGCGATGCTGCGCCATCATGTAAACGCTTTCGGGCAGGGCTGCTGCCTATGATCGGCGGCAGATGCATGCTGCGCAGCGCGACCCTGCGCGGTGTGGATGCTGTGCCGGTCAACGTGGAAGTGTCTATTGTAGGCGGCCTTCCCGGTTTTTCGATTGTGGGCATGGCAGATGCGGCTGTTCAAGAGTCGCGCGAGCGTGTGAAGGCCGCCATTAAGGCTTCGGGGTTCAAGATGCCGATTGAACGCGTACTGGTGAACCTCGCACCGTCCTCGCTGCGAAAGACTGGTTCTGGCTTCGATTTGGCAATCGCCATCGGTCTTCTGGGGGCGACTCAGCAGATACCGGTCGAAGCTCTCGGCGGCATGCTGTTTGTCGGCGAGCTTTCGCTCGATGGGTCGGTCAGGCCCGTACCGGGTCAGCTTGCCTATGCGCTGCGTGCCCGCGAGCTGGGATTGGGGCTTGCTTGCTCGGCGGATGCGGACGATCTGGTCGAGATGCAGGACATGCGTTACTACGGGTTGCGCACGCTTGCGGATCTGAGAACGGGCGAGGTAGCGCCCATCCGCCCCATGCCGTGTGCCTCGCACCGGCCTGCACCGGATTTCTCCGAGGTCTCAGGCAATGCAGCTGCAAAGCGCGCCCTGCAGATAGCCGCTGTGGGAAACCACGGCGTGCTGATGATGGGACCGCCTGGTTCGGGCAAGACGATGCTCGCGTCGCGCCTGGGATCGATCATGCCGCCTCTCGAAGAGGATGAGAAGCTCGAGGTCGCGCTCGTGCATTCCGTGGCAGGGGAGGATATCTCGGGGTTCCTTGCAGGCGAGCGGCCTTTCCGTGCGCCGCATCATTCGGCGACGGCGGCAGGGCTGATCGGCGGCGGCTCGCCCGTGCGTCCCGGCGAAATCTCGCTTGCACACCATGGTGTGCTCATGCTCGACGAGTTGCCTGAGTTCAAGCCATCGGTCCTCCAGCAGCTGCGCCAGCCCCTCGAGAGCGGCTATGTGACCATCACGCGCGCCGATGGAAGGGTGGTCTTTCCAGCACGGTTCATGCTCGTCGCATCAGCGAACCCTTGCCCGTGCGGCTATTACGGCGATCCAGACAGGCCCTGCACCTGCACGGTCACGCAGGTGAACGCCTATCAGAACCGCATCGGAGGACCGCTTTTGGATCGGATCGACCTGCATATCGACGTCAGGCGCATAGACCCGGCACAGGTTCTGTCCAAAGAGGGCGGGATTTCGTCCGCTGAACTGAAGGATGGGGTGCTGCGCGGAAGGGAATATGCCTCGTGGCGCCAAGCGCGGTTCGGGAAGATACGCAGGACCCAGGACACCATCGAGGCTTGCCGGATGGAGGATTCCGATCGCGAGTTCTTCGAAAAGATGGCGCAGGCAAACCACATGAGCGGGCGCGCAATCGTCCGATCGCTGAGTGTGGCGCGCACGATTGCGGATATGGCGGAGCGCGCATCTGTGACAAAAGACGATTTGTGCGAGGCGCTCGGGTTCAGGCTGAGAGAGGGGGTCGGTGGCCTATGAGTAAGAAGGCTTTGATGGGAATGCGCAGCGTGATCGGGCAATATGACTCGGAGTTCCCCGATGAGCTGCGCGAGATCCCCAATCCGCCCGAGAAGCTTTTCGTGGTGGGTGATCCTGCTGCTCTCAAGCCGGGGCTTGCCGTCATCGGTGCGCGAAAATCCACCCCGTATGGACGCACGTGCGCCAAGCGCTTCGCACTCATGGCTGCCGAGAAGGGAATACCCATCATCTCGGGAGGCGCGCGCGGTTGCGATTCGGAAGCGCATCGAGCGGCTCTCGAGGTGGGCGGCTCGACCGTTGTCTTTCTCGGCGGCGGATGCGACCGCATCTATCCGGCCGAACATGCGGGTCTGTTCCAGCGCATCATTGACGGCGGCGGCGCGATCGTATCTGAGCATCCGTGGGAGTTCGCGCCCTTGCCGTATACGTTTCGCGCACGTAACCGTCTGATCGCCGGCCTTGCGCGCGCAGTTCTCATCGTGGAAGCGGGTTTGCCGTCGGGTACGTTCTCGACCGCCGACGAGGCGATCGACGCCGATCGCGAGGTCTGGGCGGTTCCAGGCGCCATCACATCTCCGACATCGCAGGGGGCGAATCGACTCATATTCCAAGGTGCTATGCCCATCGTAGATGATCAGGTGTTCGAGGATGCGCTCTTTCGCGTGTTCGGTGCACTGAAATGGTCTGAAGACCCAGATGGAAATGGCGTGCAGGATTATGAAATGCTCGGCGATGCCTGTGCGCAAGAGATAGTCGCTGCCGTGCGTGCCGCTCCACAGACGATGGATGAGCTCTATGGGATGGCGCAGAGGTTGTACGGCGATGATTTCCGCTCGCAGCTGTCAATCGCGCTCATCGAGGCAGAGGCTCAGGGCCTCATCGCTCGGCAAGCTGACGGTCGCTGGGCTCCACGTGTCGCAACGTGCTGAAACCGCGCTGGGTTTGCCTGTCGCGCTGGCTTCCGCTGGACTCCATGCGTCGCAACTTGATGAAACCGTGCTGGACGTGACCGCTGCGTCTTGACCGACAGGATTGCAGCGGGCGGGCGCGCCCAATACGCGCGAGCGGGGTTATGGCATCCCGCCCGAAAGCGCGCCTAGGTGGGATAAACTGGGTACATGGAGAAAACAGTGCATATCGTCGGAGCGGGGCTAGCGGGTAGCGAGGCAGCGCTGCAGCTTGCGCAACGCGGGATTCGCGTCGTCTTGCACGAGATGCGCCCCGCTGTGCCGACGGCGGTGCATAAGACGGGCCTGTGCGCGGAGCTGGTCTGCTCCAATTCGCTGAAGAGCACGAAACCCGACAGTGCTGCGGGCATGCTCAAGCACGAACTCGAAGCGCTCGGCTCCTATCTGCTGGAAGCGGC
>CAYOBD010000188.1:0-4734 GCA_964402005.1 uncultured Eggerthellaceae bacterium | reverse complement strand
CGTACCTTCATAATTGCTTCCTTTCGGTTTCCCTACGATTCCACTATCTTACACGGCCAGCCGCTGCCGCAATTTCCTCATGGCTGTTGCTGTCTATTACTTGAAGCGATAAGTAATACGACCCCTGTTCAGGTCGTATACGGAAAGCTCGACCGTCACCCGGTCGCCAGGGAGGATCTTTATGTAATGCATGCGCATCTTCCCTGAGATATGCGCCAAAACCTTATGGCCGTTTTCCAGCTCCACATTGAACATCGCGTTGGGCAACGCTTCCAGAACCGTACCCTCAAGCTCGATGACGTCTTGTTTTGCCAATGCTCCTCCATACACTTCGCCTAATGCAGCAACGATGAATATTAGCAAATCTGAAATGCACAGTACAAGGATTTTCTTTGAGCGCACAAGACCAACAAAACCGCGCTGTGCGTATTCTCGCAACGGCTCTGCGTGCCTGCATGCCAGGCGTGCGACTCTCAAGATCGCGCAGCATGTGCGGATGCTCCGTAGCGGGTGTTCCGTGCGGGCGCCCCGCGGCTGCCAGGTATTGTTTGGAAGGCCGCCTTGTCGGCCGCAGCGCATTGTATCACAACGATCCGGAACGGGTGCGAAAAAAGAAGACTACCCCTCGCTGCCGGCAATGAACCGCGGCTCAGCGCTGCCATATGCATAGCGAAAGGACATACCAAATGGTACAGCGCTGTTACAGGGGTGTACCAAATGGTACAAAGCTGTTACAGGGGTGTACCAAGTTCAGGAGCCCGCAATAATCCCCCGCTAAACTGCGAGCATCCCTGAGGTCGCAAACATCAACAGCGCATAGGCGACGACACCGGTCACGGCGCTCCAAAGCAGGGACTTCGTCTTCCAGGCAACAAGCACCACGGCGAGCGACGCGACAAACGGCATCGCGCCCTCCCAAAGACCGACCTCGAACTTTTCGATGGCGAACAGATCGTTTGCCACCAGGGCCGCAAAGGCCGCAGGCGGAATGAAGCTGAGCGCCTCGGTCACGCGCGCAGGCAGCTGACGGCCTTTGAGCGCAAACAGGGGCACTACGCGGCACACAAGGATGGTCACCGAGCAGACAGCGAAGATGATGAAGAACTGCACCCAGGTGATCTGTGCGAACTGCTCGGCCATGCTAGCGCGCCCTCCTCAACCGCGAGAAGGCGACGGCGCACGCGACGCCGACGATCGCGCCCAAAAGAATTGCCGCCCCGCCCAGGCCCACGATCTTGCAAACAAGCACACCGAGCGCCGCACCAACCGCAGCGACTGCATTGGCGGAGCTCTTCTTCTGCGAAACCAGCAAGCAGATGAAAATCGAGGTCATAGCAAACGACGCGATAGCGAGTGGAATGCCCAGCGCATCGCCTATGAAGACGCCGACAACGCACGAGAGCGTCCACGACGTGTGCGACAGCTCGTTCACAAGCGTCGCCTTCTGCACGCTCCAGCCGCCCTCCAAGAATTTCTGCATATTGACGCCGAAACTCTCGTCGGTAACCGACGCTGCAAACCAGAATGCGAGTTTGCGCGAGATGCCCGTACACCAAGGTGCAAGCGACGCGGAATATAGCATCTGGCGCGAGTTCACAAGCGAGACACTGGCGATGATCGATGCAAGCGGGTTCAGAGTAATCCACATGTTGGGGATCATGAACTGCCCTGCGCCCGAATAGAACACGGCCGAAAGCAGGAACACCTGCAACGGATTGAGCCCGATCGATGCCGACAGGATTCCGCACGGCAGACCGATGGCCACATAGCCCAGCATGATGGGCAATGCGGCTTTGAAGGCCAGCTGTATGTTCTCGCGCGTAAACACGAGTTGCGATTATAGCCCTCTGTCAACGGGCGTGGCCGATACGATGCGCAACTCCGCTAATACCTCGCATGCACGCATGGATTGAAGCGGAGAAAACCACTCTCTCCGCCCCATTCCGAACGCCTCTTAATGTGCAAATGCATGGCGCAGCTCATTCGGAGCATACACGCCGCGCTCGGTAATGATCTTCGTGACCAGATGCGCTGGAGTGACATCGAACGCCGGGTTGAACACATCGACGCCGGGAATGGGCTCGGGCAGCACCTCGGAAGGATCGCGCTGTTCGATGACGATTTCTCGGGCATCCTCAATGGACATGTCAATCGTGGAAGTCGGTGCAGCCACATAAAACGGGATGCCATGGTCGCTCGCGAGCGCCGCTACCCCATATGTACCTATCTTGTTGGCGACATCGCCGTTGGAGGCAATACGGTCTGCGCCCACAATCACTGCATCGATCGAACCCGCCGCCATCAACACCGCAGCCATGTTGTCACAGATGAGCGTCACGGGAACGCCCGCACGCGAGAGCTCCCAAGCCGTCAGGCGCGCACCCTGCCCCACCGGACGGGTCTCATCGGCGTACACGCGACCTATCCGGCCCTGGTCGGCAGCGGCATAGACCACGCCCAGCGCAGTACCGTAGAACACGGTAGCTAGACTACCCGCATTGCAATGCGTGAGCACATGTGCGCGCTCGGGAAGAAGCATGGCACCCTGAATGCCGATTGCACGGTTGCATTGCTCATCTTCGGCCTCCATCTGCTTGACGACCTTGTAGGCCATCTTCGCAGCCGCATCAGCATCGACGCTCCCTGCAATCGCATCACGCAGACGCTCGACACCCCAGCGCAGGTTCACCGCCGTCGGGCGCGCACTGGCAATGCGCTCGGCAGCAGCATCGAGATCCTCAAGGCTTTCCGCAGCGCTCACCCAAAGCGCGAGCGCCGCAGCCCCGGCAACGCCGATGGCAGGCGCACCGCGCACCGCGAGCGTCTTGATGGCGTCGATCACCTGGAGCCAGTCGCCCGTCTGAATCTCCACGAGCTCGCCCGGCAGCAGGCGCTGATCGATGTACGACAGTATCGGGCGCCCATCCTGCTTCTGCAGCTCCAACGTACGCGGCAGATTCTCCAGATGCAGTTGGATCATATTCGCCCCCCATCGATCAGCTGCGCCGCCTGAATACAGCGCCCCAACGCGACTCTGAGTGCAACTCTATACGCAGTATAGGAAGAACCCCCTCATACCCGCATCGGGCGCCCAGTCTGATTCAAACCTAAGCCTTGCCATAAGCCCATGAGGGTTTAATGCTTCTTTGAACGCAGCATCGCCTCGAAGTAATTACAAGATAGGAAATGGAGGGTTAGCGCCAGGTACCGATGCTCCATTTTTGCTACCATTCGCCATATGAAAACTGCAAAGGGAAAAGTATTGGTCGCAATGAGCGGCGGAGTGGACAGCTCAGTAGCTGCGCTGTTGTTGCGCGATGCGGGCTACGACGCAATGGGCATCACGCTCAAGCTGTTCGACAACGACACTATCGGCGAGCCCTCTGATAAAGCCTGCTGCACGCTCGAGGATGCGCAGGATGCGTATCAGGTGTGCCTATCGCTTGGTTTGGAGCACATCGTCTTCAACTTCAAACGTACTTTCGGCGCCGATGTCATCGACCGATTCTGCGACGGCTACCTGCGCGGCGAGACTCCAAACCCCTGCATTGACTGCAACCGCTACGTAAAGTTCGCAGCTCTGCAGGAGCGCCGTCGGCAACTCGGCTACGACTATGTGGCCACAGGACACTACGTGCGACGCGTATTCAACGAGGAATCGGGCCGATACGAGCTGCGCCGCGGCATCGACGAGAACAAAGACCAGAGTTACGTGCTCGCCCATCTTACCCAAGATACGCTCGAGCATATGCTATTCCCCCTCGGCGAACTTGCGAAGCCCCAGGTACGCGCCTTGGCGGCCGAGCACGGTTTCATCAATGCCGAAAAAGCCGAAAGCCAGGACATCTGCTTTGTGCCCGACGGCGACTACGCCGCTTTCATCGCACGAGAGCGCGGCTGCACGTTCGAGCACGGCGAAATCACCAACCGCGCAGGCGATGTCCTGGGCACCCACAACGGGCTCATCCATTACACAATCGGCCAGCGCAAGGGCATCGGCGTCGCCGCGCGCGAGCCGCTCTACGTATTTGCGAAGGACACAGAGCGCAACCGCTTGGTAGTCGACACAAACGCCAATACGCTTGTGACGGGCATCGAAGCGCGCGATGTGAACTTCATCGCGTTGGCAAGTTTGAAAGCGCCCGGACACTTCACATGCAAGACGCACTATCGCCAACGCCCGATTGGAGCCACTGTCGAACAGACAGGCGATGCAGAAATCCGCATCGAATTCGATGCCCCGCAGCGCGCTTGCGCCCCCGGCCAAACCGCCGTTGTCTATGACGGCGACAACGTGATCTGCGGCGGCACGATCATCGGCTGAGTGCGCAATGTGAAATTAAGGTCGCCTTAATTTCACATTTGCATCGATACGGATGCAAAACAAGGGTCGCCATGATATCGCATAAAGAAGGGCCCGCCGAAGCGGGCCCCGAATGCGAACGATGCCTGGTCGCAACTACTTGTCGGACACGCCCTTCTCGAGCGCCGCCTGCGCAGCCGCCAGACGGGCGACAGGCACGCGGTACGGCGAGCAGGACACGTAGTCCAGACCCACCTTGTGGAACTTGTGGATCGAATCCGGGTCGCCGCCGTGCTCGCCGCAGACGCCGCACACGATGTCCGGCCTGGTGGCATGGCCGCCCTTGACGGCCATGTCGATCAGCTTCACGACGCCGTCGTCGACGGTTGCGAACGGATTCACCTTCATGATGTTCATGTCGGCGTAGTCCT
>CAYOBD010000187.1:0-4751 GCA_964402005.1 uncultured Eggerthellaceae bacterium | reverse complement strand
CGTTCGTATTTAAACGTTTTCATCTTTTATCACTCCCCCTTCCTACAGTTTCCCCAGAGCCTTGAGAATGACATCGGGGGTAGCCGGATAAGTCGCCACATCAACACCGAGTGCGTTCGACATTGCGAGCATCGCCGCAGAAGCCGCGCCGCCGCCGGCGATCTCGCCGATGCCGACTGCGTGGTACTGGAAGGTGTCAAGCTGCGACTCCTCGAACAGGTAGTCGAACTCCGGGAACTCGTTGAACGTGCGGGTCTTGTACTCCAGCATGTTGTAGGTCAGCGTGCGTCCGGTGGCGGGGTCGACGATGTGCTCCTCGAAGAAGGCCGTATCCAGCGCCGCGGAACCGATGCCGCCCTGGACCTGCATCTCGAGCGTAGCGGGGTCGATGACCTGGCCGGGATCCGTGCCGACGAGCATCTTGAGGATGCGGGAGCGGCCGGTTTCCTTGTCAACTTCGACCTCGGTGAAGACGCACACGCAGCTGGGCGTCGAGAATTCCTCGACGTGCTTGCCGTAACCGGTGAACGTGCAGCGGCGGTTGAGCAGTTCGACCAGGCGAACCTTCTGCCCCGGATGGAGCTTGGACACGATGCAGCCGTCCTTGATCTCCATGGTGTCGGCGCTGCAGCGCAGCGGAACCTCGCAGGCCTTGAACATCTGACGCTTGACGTCGTCGCAGGCGTTGGCGATGGCATGGCCGAAGGTCAGCGTGCCGCGCGAGCCGCCCAGCGAGATGCCCGTCGGGCTGTAGATCGTGCCGGACGGAACCATCGTGACGTTGTCATAGGGGATGCCCAGGCTTTCCGCGACGATCTTCTGCGCGTTGGAGCGCTGGCCATTGCCGATCTCGGTGATGTCGGCATGCAGCGTCGCCGTGATGGTGTCGTCGAAGATGCCCGGGGTCACGCGGACGTACGCCTCGCAGCAGTCCTCGCCGACGTCTGCGTTGCCGATGACGGAGCAGCCGACGCCGGTCACATAGCGGCCGTCCTCGGAAACGGAAGTCGGGACGCCCCAGCCCTTCCACTTCTCAGCCCAACCGAACTTCTCAGCGGAGTCGCGGATGATCTTGTCGTAGTGGACGGTGTGCGCCCTCCACGGCAGACCGTCGCGCCAGATGTACAGGTCGCCGTCTTCGACGTAGTTCTTGGCGAACACGTCGACCGGGTCGAAGTTGCCCGCACGCATGACGCGGCACATGAGCAGCGACAGGCAGGAGTTCAGCTCCTGGCCGCCGTAGCCGCGGACGATGCCGGCCGGCTGCTTGTTGGTGACGACGATGTCGGTGTTCAGATCCCAGTCGTGGCACTTCGCCATGATGAGCTGCGTCTCGCCCAGGCCGACGCCGACCTGGCCCTGCGTGGAGTTGCAGAACGCGCCGGTATCGACTTTCCAGTCGCCCTTGAAGGCGCGGATGTAGCCGTCCTTGTCAATGCCGATGCGCGCATGGACCTGCGTGCCCAGACGCGTCTCGTGGTTGATCATCTGCTCGGTCTTGGTCTCGAACATCTTGACCGGGCGCTTCGTCACAAAGGACAGCGCCGTTGCAGACGTGACCTCGAGTGTAAGCGACTGCTTGTTGCCGTACGATCCGCCGGTGTTGAATGTGTAGGGCTGGTACTTGATGCCCGGAAGGACGGATTCGTTGACCAGCTTCAACAGGAATGCGGACTGGGAGGTGCCCCATACGGTGAAGTTCAGACCGCCGTCCCAGCGCACGATCGCTCCCGGAGGCTCCGGCGCGTTCGGGGCGCACATGCCCATGAACTCGATGGTGTCCTCGGCTTCGAAGTCGCATTTCTCCTCGAACGCTTTGTCCACATCGCCGCGGACCAGGTGCCAGAACCCGCCGTCGGCCTGCATCGGCGCATAGCCGCCGTCGCAGATGTTGTGGTCGAACTGCTCATAGAGCTGCGGAGCGCCGTCCGCAACCGCGGAATAGCCGTCGTAGACAGCCGGCAGCACTTCGTAGTCGACTTCGATCAGCTCGACTGCCTGGTTGGCGATTGCCTTGGTGTCGGCTGCGACGAGCGCCACGGAGTCGCCGACGTAACGGACATGCTGGTCCAGCAGAGGCTTCTGCGGAGGCCATCCGAGCATCGGGTTCAGGTTGATTTCGTTCAGGTCCTTGTAGGTCAGGACGGCGCGGACGCCGGGAAGCGCCTTCGCCGCGTCTACGCGGATTTCCTTGATGATCGCGTTGGGGTACGGGCTCTTCTTGATGCGCCCATAGATCATGCCGGTCACGCTGAAGTCATCGGTGAAGATCGCACGGCCGGTGACGATGTCCTTGGCGTCCTTACGCGTGCAGTTCTTGCCGACGAACTTGTACTCAGCCGGATCCATCTTCAACGGGAAATAGCGTTCGCTAGTCTCCTCGTAGGGCTCTTCAGGGATCGGGTTGTTCTTACCATTCAGCAGAGGTTGTCCCATTATTCTCCCCCCTTCGCAATCGCGGCCTCAACGGCATTGAACACGTGGTACTGGCTGATGCATCGACAGTAGTTGCCGGAGAGGGCATCTTCGATCTGCGCGCGGGTCGGTTTCGGGTTCTTCATCAGCAGCGCCTTTGCCGACATGATGATGCCCGGCGTGCAGTAGCCGCATTGGAAGGCGTACTCATCGATGAACGCCTGCTGCAGCGGGTCGAGGTCGCCGGTGATCGGGTCCTGCAAGCCTTCGATGGTCGTGACGCTCTTGCCATCGCAGTCGACGGTCAGGAGCATGCATGATGCCATCGCGTCACCGTCCATGATGACGGTGCAGCAACCGCAAGCTCCCTCATCGCAGGACCGCTTGGTGCCCGTCAGACCCAGCTTGTCCCTTAGGGTCTCGACAAGGGTTTCTTCTGGCCTGACCTGGCCGAATTTCGTCCCCACGGAAAAGTCGTACGTAGTGCCGTTGACTTCCAGGGTACAGGTCTTCAACTCCATATACGGATCCCTCTCTTTCTCCTCGTTGCTTACTTTTACCCTTGGTGAGATTATAGCTCGTCATAGCATGGATGTACGACATCATTGCGCCCATTGGAACCTTTTATTACGGCCGTGGATAATGTGAATGATGATAGTTTTAGTCGACCTTCGTTTCGCGGTCTTGGAATTGAATCCGTCGGAACCTTTGCGGCCATGCATAATGTGAAATATTGGCGACCCTAATTTCACATTTTCGCATGCCCATAAGTGCAACCGCGATTTGAGAATGTGAAACTAAGGTCGCCTTAATTTCACATTCTTACGCTTGCGGGAAACGCAGATGCCGCTGATGAGAAGAGCCGCTGCCACGCACGTGAAGGCGTTGAAGCCGAACATGAGGGCGGGTGATCCCACTTGGATGAGGATGCCGCCCACCCACGTGGCCAGCGCTCCGCTGATGTCAACCCCCATGAAATACGTGTTCGTCGCGCGCCCGAGATGCTCGGGGTCCACACCGCGCACCGATTCGGCCATCACAACGCTGATGGCCGATGCCTGCCCGAGCCCCATGCATGCGCCGCAGATCACGACGGCTGTAAGGTCGTGACCGAAGATAAGGGCGACCATGCCGCATGCGCCGACGAGAATCAGCGGCACTGCGACGATCGGAGAGCGCACGCGGTCGGACAGCCACCCCGCAAGCGGACGCGAGGCCATCCCCAAGACGGCATATAGCACATAGTAGATCGTCGCATGCGTCAGATAACCCATCCCCTCGACGGTGAACAGCAGGGTTGAAAGGGCATTCCCCGACCACACGACCAAAAACGCTGCAACGGCGATGATCACGGTTGGCCCATGGAACGCCTGGCTCAAGATATCCGCAACTCGCGAACGGGAACCCGTATTCGCCTGCTCCTGCGCATGCTCGGTTTTACCCTTGACGCCCTCAGCACCCAACGGGGCCTTGAAGAACACGAGCATGACCATGCCAACCGTGCACAAGACGCCTCCGACGGCGAAGCTAAGGCGGTATCCGCCCAGCGCAGCGATGTTCGCCGCAGCCACCGGACCGATGGCCATAGACACATTCATGACGATACCCATCCACCCTACGCCCGTGCCGACGCGCGAGCGCGGAACGCACAGCGCTACGAGCGATGTGAGCGCGATGGCCTGAAACGACATCGCAACGCCTCCGACAGCCGTGAATACGCCCACGACCACAATAGAATCCGACAATGCGCATCCGAAGGCGGACAGTGCGGAAGCGATGGTTGCGATAAGGAAGCTCGTCTTCTTGTTCAGCCGATCCGCGAAATAGCCGGTTGCAGGCCGCAGAATCGTCGCCATAAACCACGACATGGCGCTGACAACACCCGCTATGGCAAGCGTCGCGCCCAGCTCAACTGCATATGCCGCAACGATAGGGCGCACCATGAACGTGCCCACGATCACGATCAGGTCGATGATGATCAGCACGATGAACTTGCGGTTCCATACGTGCGTCGGCTCGAATGGCTGCGCAGCCGCTTTCGTGTTCTTCCCCAGTCCCATAAAGCCTTTCCAACAATGACGCATAGTCAGCAATGGGTTTTGTACCACGTTACAATCGGCAGAAACCCCTGGAATCCGTGACCCAGACATGAAAAACGGGCGGAAGAGCCATCTCCCGCCCGCCTCGCGTTTCGGCAGAACCCGTTTTAGGCGACTTCCTCGGCCTCCGCTACGGGTTTGATCTCGGCCTTCGTCTCGCCGGTGATGTCGGTCGCACGCAGCTCGACGCGCGTGGGCTCGTTGTGCTCGGGCAGGTCGTACATCACGTCGAGCAGC
>CAYOBD010000186.1:0-4758 GCA_964402005.1 uncultured Eggerthellaceae bacterium | reverse complement strand
GGCCAGTAGTATAGCAGACGGTCTGCTCGGCACGAAATGACCAGAAAAGCCACGTACTTCCTTGTCGGCACTCAGCCGCGCCGGGCTCCCTCATCTGCGGGCAGCACCAGGTGCTCCGAGCGGCTGGCCGCGCCGGGCTCCCTCATCAATCGGCCGCACCCGACAGCTCGGCCAAAATGCGCCCCCCGAGCTCCAGCGACTCATCGTTCAATACGCAGAAATACACATCCGGCGCACGGTCGCCGAGACGATCCAGACTCTCCAAACAGGCCGAGATGGCCACGCGCCACGCGCCCTGTTTCGGATAGCCGTAAATCCCCGACGAGATCAGAGGAAACGCAATGCTCGCACATCCATTCCGGACGGCAAGGTCGAGCGACTTGGCATAGCAGCTTGCGAGCTGCTCTGCCTCACCGCTGTGTCCGCCATGCCACATGGGACCGACCGCATGGACCACGTAACGCGCCTTGAGCGCAAAGCCGGGCGTGATGACCGCATCCCCCGTGTCGCAATGCCCGATTTCGTCGCAAGCAGCCTGCAGCGCACGATGGCCTGCCGCTTTAAAAATCGCCCCGCACACGCCCGAACCAGCGCGCAAACCGCTGTTCGCCGCGTTGACGATCGCGTCGGTATCCATTTCCACGATGCTGTTCTTCACAATGGTGATCTTTGCCATGATGCACCTCCTTGATTGCATTCAGTGTAGCGGTAATCGAACCGAAATAACCGCCCGGCAAAAGGAAACATCCCCTTTGGCTCGCTTTTGCCCATGGGCTAGAATGAAGCCGTCCATCATCACCAGAAGGCGGCAACCATGAAAACAATCGTGCTGGCTACGAACAACGCGCACAAGGCATCCGAAATCGCGCATGCGCTCGACTTCCCCGGTTGGGAGTTCAAGACGCTGCGCGAGCTGAACATCGACTCCGATCCGGCGGAGGATGCCGATACGTTCCTGGGAAACGCGCGCATCAAGGCGCTGGCCGCGCATGCGGCATCGGGCGGCATGGCGGCGCTCGCGGATGACTCGGGCCTGGTAGTCGATGCGCTCGACGGTGCGCCGGGCGTGTACTCAGCCCGCTATGCGGCAACCGATCCCACCCAGGATGCCGATGATGACGCGAACAACGCCAAGCTGCTGGCGAGCCTCGAAGGCGTGCCTGATGCAGAGCGCACCGCACGATTCGTCTGCACGCTCGTGCTGATCGACGAGGACGGCACCGAAACCGTTGCCGAAGGCGCCGTGGAAGGGCGCATCGGCCATGAGCTGCAAGGCGACGGGGGCTTCGGCTACGATCCGTTGTTCTGGCCTGACGTGTTCGAAGGCACCTGTACGCTGGCCGAGGTGCCCCAAGAGCGCAAGAACCAGGTGTCGCACCGCGGCAATGCGCTGCGGGCGCTGCGGGCGCAGCTCGAAAAGCGCGCGAATCAGGAGGGCTAACCGCAATGGCCAAGCATCGCGAGCAGAAGACGAACGCGCTGCGCGAAATCGAGGCAGCAGGCATCCCCCATCGCGCGATCACCTATGAATGCGACGGCGCGCTCGCGGGCACCGAAGTGGCGGCGCTTCTGGGCGAAGACCCCGATCTCGTGTTCAAAACGCTGGTAACGCAGGGAAAATCCGGCGTGCACTACGTGTTCATGGTGCCCGTGGCCTGCGAGCTCGATTTGAAGAAAGCCGCTGACGCGGTCGGCGAGAAAGCCGTAGCCATGATCAAATCGCGCGATCTTCTGCCGCTTACCGGCTACATTCATGGAGGCTGCTCGCCCGTCGGCATGAAGACGCATTTCCGCACCGTAATCGACGAGACGGCCTCGCTCTACCCCACCATCCTGTTCTCGGGCGGCCGCATCGGCTGCCAGGTGGAGATGGCACCTGACGACCTGGACGCCCTGATCGGTTTGGAATACGCGGACATCACGGCATAGCTGCCACAAGCGTCTCTGCTCATCCACGGCATAACTGCTACGAGCGCCTCGGAACCATTCACGGCATAACTGCCGCAAGCGCTTGGGCCCGCTCACGGTGCATATCTGCCCCAGCCCGCGACAGCGGAAGGGCGGAGTGAGGTTAAGCAAAAATCGTCTAAGAGACCGAGGCTCGTGCGATTTTTGCCTCGAACGGAGCCCTTCCGCTGTCGCGATCAGGGCGATTCCGTTACCAGTGAACGATTACGACGTCATCCCAGTCGATGATGTAGTAGAGCTCCTCAGCAGCGCTGTATGGCAGGTTCACGCAGCCATGGCTGCCATAGCCCTGACGGTACATCTCGCCGCCGAACGCCGGCTGCCACGTAGCATCGTGGAAGCCGATGGAATTCTGCTCGAACGCCATCCAGTACTGCACCGTGGTCTCGTATTCCTTCTTGCCGTTGCGATCGCGGCCGATGAGCTTGGATGGACTCTCCTTGTTGTTGACGCTCCACACGCCCTCAACGGTGTCATGCTCGCCATCAGGCTGGCCGGTAATGCAGGCACTTTCCCAAATCACATCGCTGTTTTCATCATAGAAACGCACGTATTGCTCGGAAAGGTCAACGTCGACATAGCGATTGCCCCAGTCCGGCTTGCCTTGGCCGTTATAAACCTGGGCCGTTTGCCAGCAAGGAATGTCCATCTCCATGTCGGATCCGCCGTACACGCAGTCGTACACCGCCTGACGCAGGGCATCCTGGTCAACTTGCCATCCATATTCGCCGCCGCTGACGGTGATCTCCTTGCCGTCGGGACGCGTGTAGCTGCGCTCCGAGCCCACGGTGTCGTAGCGCTTCACGACACCGTCGATCCACACGCTTAGCTCGTCCTCGTCGAGCGTCACGTTCAAATCCTCATCGAAATGGATCAGATCATGCAGATCGTCCGGGCCGATTTCCCCAGCATCCTCGCCGTCCAGCTTCAGCCGCAGGTGCGCAGAGACCATCTTGGTGGCCTCTTCCGAAGCAGCGGTAAGCTTCTCGTCGCCAGCCCGGATTTCCGCATGGATCAGCTGGTCATCGGTGAGCGTCACGAACGGCGTGAGCGAGGCAATCGCACCCTCCGCAGTGTCGACAACGGCCTGCGGCTCGTACTGCGTGCCCGTGACATCGGGTTGCACGACGAATTGATCGAGATTCTCGTCGTAGACGATGGTGGCATTCTGGGACGGCGTAGCGCCCTCGTTATATGTTTCCACCTTCTCCTTGATGGCCTTCTCGAGGCCGGCGGTGTCGTAGGTCAGAGCGTATTGGCTGGCCGCCTCATGGTCGCCCTGGAGAAGCAGAACGGGCCACGCCCACTGGTTCTGAGCCTCGATCATCTCCTGCGCCATCTTGGCGGAATCGACCGAAAGCCCCAGGTCGCTGGACGTTGCGCGATACGAGAAGGCGCCGCCCACGACATCGAGCTGATAGCCTTTGACCTGTTTGTCGATAAGCTCCTGAAGATCCGCGGCTTCCATCATGGAGATATCGACGTCGCCGAACGATGTGTCGGGCAGGAACCGCTGCGAGAATATGTAGGCGCCCACGCCGTACACGATGCCCAGGAAGACGACGATGATCGCAAGCGTGATCAGGAAAACCTTCAGGCCCTTGCGCTTCTTATGCATCTCCACGCCGGCAAATGCGCTCTCGCCGGCATCGATGACCGACAGATTGGCCGCCGCATCGGAAACTGCCTGAGCGTCGGGCGCCTCCGCAGGCGATGAGGTCGGAGCGGTGGGCATCACGAGCGTCTCGGATGCAGCATCCTGCGCTGTGGCCTGAGCTGCTGCAACCGCAGCGGCAGTATGCGCAGGGCCCGAAGCGGCGGGCATGACAGCGGTTTTATCCTGTTGGGCCGACGCCGACTGCCCCGCAGGCGGTATAGCCCCCGTCGCGGACACGCCGGGCGGAGGAACGGGCGTGCCGGCAGGAGGCGGAGGCGGCACAGTCCCGGAAGCGTGTTGGCCAGCCGAAGCGACAGGCGCCATCACGACCGTCTCTGCGCTCTCGGCGGTTTCCGCGCTCGCGTCGTCGGAAACAGGCGCGATCACAACCGTTTCCGCGCTTTCGGCACCTTCCGCGCTTGCTTCGTCGGCAACAGGCGTCATCACAACTGTCTCAGCGCTCTCCTCGCTTGCCTTGTCGCCGTCAGAAACAACAGCCGTCACTTCGGCAGACAGCTCATCAGCGCTCTTTGCGTCCTCTATATTTCGTGCGTGCTTGCCCTGCATATCTTCGTCCGTTATCAACGTGTACTTACATCAATTTTCACGAAGCTTGATTTTAACAAGTTTCCCCCGCTATATTAGGCGATTGCAGAAGTTCTTCGATTTGTCACTGGCACATCACAATTGGCACAAAAGCGCCGCGTCGAGCGCATGGAACAAGTTCGACGCGCATTAGCGTGGTAAGATAGCGACTCGACAAAGGCGCAAACGGAGCAGCAATGGCAACTTATCTGGCACACTACAAATCACCGGCGGCAGCAGATGTGCGCGGCACAGGGTTCTTCGAGTTTGAAAGCGAAGCCAGGGCCGGCTCTCGCGACAACGCTCGCGACGCGCGCATGCACATGCTGGAGCTGTTCGGGAAAGACGCCGTGTCGTGGGAAATCGACAAGATCGAGCGCCAGCAGTCGAACACCGATGCGCTCGACGGGCAGCTTGAGCTGGATTTCCGCCCTGAAAAGAAGAAACGTCGCAGGCGGACGAAGGGGTATTGGTAATGGACGCCCGCAAGAAGCAGCCGATCGCCAAGAACCGACGCGCGCTGCATGTATACGAAATACTGGAGACCT
>CAYOBD010000185.1:2301-4802 GCA_964402005.1 uncultured Eggerthellaceae bacterium | reverse complement strand
GGGCCATCGGTGAAGGAGATGGGGATAGCAATGCCGAAACATGCAGCACCGAAAGTATCAGAGCAGGTCGTTAGCGTGCAGGAGACAGGCGGTGCACCAGCCGTTCCGGCGCGTTCGGCGTGGTCGGGAAAATGGGCATTCATCTTGGCGGGCGCAGCAAGCGCCGTCGGATTGGGGAACCTCTGGCGGTTCCCGACGCTCGCCGCGAAGTTCGGCGGGGGTATGTTCATACTTACATACTTCGTTCTCGCTTTCACCTTCGGCATATCGCTTTTGTTGCTCGAGACCGCGCTCGGCCGTAAGACGAAGCTCTCGGTCATCGGTGCATTCTCGCATTTCCGCAAGAAATGGAAGTTCCTCGGCGTGTTAGCTGCGGCTGTGCCGTTCATCATCGTGCCGTATTACTGCATCATCGGCGGTTGGGTTGCGAAATACCTGTTCTCGTACATTACCGAGAGTCCGGCGGCTGTGGCAAGTGATGGGTTCTTTGGGAGCTTCATCACCAGCTTCGATGCGAGCTACATCTTCATGATCGTGTTCATGGCTATCACTCTCGTGGTCGTTGCGCTCGGTGTGAAGCGCGGCATCGAAAAATCAAACATGATCATGATGCCGTTGCTGCTCATCTTCGCTGTGTTCATTGCTGTTTTCGTACTAATGCAGCCTGGTGCCATGGAAGGTGCCGCGTACTATCTGATCCCCGATTTCAGCAAGTTCTCGGGCGAGCTCGTCATAAATGCGCTTGGGCAGATGTTCTACAGCTTGTCGCTTGCCATGGGCATCATGGTTACCTACGGCAGCTATCTGGAGAAGAAGGAAAGCCTGACATCCTCTGTCGCAAGTATTGCAGGCTTTGACCTTGTCGTATCGTTCCTGGCCGGCCTCATGATCGTACCTGCCGCATTCCTTGCACTCGGTCTGACTGACGGCGGCGGAATGGCTGCAGGACCTTCTTTGATGTTCGTCACGTTGCCTCAGGTGTTCCAGAGCATGGGAGATTTTGGCCAAGTAATAGGTATCATCTTCTTCATACTGGTGCTGTTTGCTGCATTGACAAGCGCTATTTCTCTTATCGAGGCTTGCGTGTCAATCGTGCAGGATGGTCTCCATATATCGCGTGGGAAGTCCCTTGTGGTAGCGGGCATTTTCTTGATCGCCGTTGGTTGCTTCATCAATGCGGGGTACAACGGACTGGCGTTTATCGAACCGCTGGGCGAGGGATCTTCGCTGCTCGACTTCTTCGACTTTGTGTCCAATTCGGTGATGATGCCCATCGTTGCGCTGTTGACCTGCATCTTCGTGGGTTGGGTGATAAAACCGCGGGAGATCATCGACGAAGTGCGCGTGTCGTCTAAGTTCAAACTGGCAGGTGCGTGGACTGTCATGATCAAAGTCATCGCTCCGATTCTGGTGATTTTGATTTTGCTGGTTAACGTAATCGGCGCGTTCGTTCCCCAAGAAACATTGGCGTTCCTGCCAGATTGGTTGCTGGCCATCATATACTGATAAACAACAGGGCCTCTAATAGATCGCTTAATCCGTGGCCAAAAGGGATTATCCATTTTGGCCACAACTAGAATGAGACGGAATGGAGTAGAGCATGGCGCTTTCCATCGGAATCGTGGGTTTGCCGAACGTCGGCAAGTCAACGCTGTTCAATGCTTTGACGAACAATAATGCATTGGCGGCTAATTATCCGTTTGCAACCATTGAACCCAATGTGGGGGTCGTTCCCGTTCCTGACGAACGATTGGCTGAGCTTGCGAAGATCGATCATCCGGCTCAGATCGTTCCTGCGACTGTCGAGTTCGTAGATATTGCCGGACTTGTCGCAGGCGCTTCACGCGGCGAAGGGTTGGGAAATCAGTTCCTTGCCAATATTCGTGAGGCTGATGCGATTTGCGAAGTTGTGCGCTACTTCGGTGATCCCGATGTTGTGCATGTCGATGGAAAAGTAAACCCGCAAAGCGATGTCGAGACCATCAAGACAGAGCTCATACTCGCCGACATGGCGACCATAGAGAAGGCGCTGCCACGTCTGGAGAAGGAAGCGAAGCGCGATAAGGCGGCTACCGCGAAACTCGAGACTGCTCGAAAAGTGCTGGCGGGACTTGATGAAGGCCACCGTGCGCGTACGTTGGACTTGACCGATGAGGAGAAAGAGGCCATCTACGAACTGCATTTGCTTACCATGAAGCCCATTCTTTACGTTGCCAATGTGGATGAGGATCAGGTGACTGCTGAATTCGAGCCTATAGACGGCTGCATTCCCGTTCCGATCAGTGCAAAGATTGAGGCAGATCTGGCCGAGATGGATCCGGACGAGGCGATGATGTTCCTTGAGGAAATGGGGCTCTCGGAGTCAGGGCTAGCTCGTCTTGCGCGCGAGGCATACGCGCTCCTTGGGCTTCAGAGCTATTTCACGAGTGGTGAGAAGGAAACGAAGGCTTGGACCATTCCGATTGGTGCGAAAGCGCCCCAGGCTGCAGGCGTCATCCATT
>CAYOBD010000185.1:2033-2291 GCA_964402005.1 uncultured Eggerthellaceae bacterium | reverse complement strand
GAGCGCGGTTTCATCAAGGCCGAGACTGCCAGCTATGAGGACTATGTGTCGCTTGGCGGCGAGAAAGGCTGCCGCGAGGCAGGCAAGTTGCGACAAGAAGGCAAAGAATACGTTGTCCAAGATGGCGATGTCATGCATTTCAAGTTCAACGTATAAGCAAAGCGAAAAGGCGTATATGGCAGCGATGCTTTCGGCCGGTCGGACAGAGGGTGGCTGCTAGTCCTCGCTCAATCGGCTTTGCTTGTTGCAACTCGTTTC
>CAYOBD010000185.1:0-2023 GCA_964402005.1 uncultured Eggerthellaceae bacterium | reverse complement strand
CGCCGGGGGGGGCGGTGGGTGGTTGCTCGCCCTCGGCGGCAGGGTTGTGCTGGCCGCCACTCTTTTCGGCTGCGCAACCGCACCCCCCCTCTGCCCACCCGTGCGGACTCGTGATCTATTACTCTCGGTATCCCTCTAGGTCGATTGAGACGCGCTTGAAGCCTGCTTGTTTGCAGGCATCGGCAATCTTCATGCGCATAGGATCTTCGATGGCGCGAGCGATGTCTGCTTGAGGAAGTTCTATGCGAGCTTCGCCTGAGCGATAGCGTGCACGTACTTGGGGGAAGCCAAGCGCTATCAGGGCGCTTTCTGCAGTATCGACCATGGAGAGCTTTTCGGGCGTGATGCGGTCGCCGAATGCGAAGCGCGTGTTCAGGCAAGCGAAAGAAGGCTTGTCCCAAACAGAGAGGTCGAAATAGCGCGCAAGAGCGCGGATTTCTGCTTTGGCTAGGCCTGCCTCGCGCAAGGGGCTGCGTACGCGCAGTTCAGCGACAGCTTTGGAACCAGGGCGATCATCATCGTCGTCGTCGGCGTTGGAACCTTCGACGAGCACGTCGAATCCCTTGTCATGCACCGCATTCATCAGGCATGCGAGGATTTCTCGTTTGCATAGATAACAGCGGTTCGGCGGATTGTCGGCGAAGCCGGGAATGCCGAACTCGGTTGTATCGACGATCACATGGATGATGCCTTCTGATTCGCAGAAATCTTCAGTATCTGAAATCTCACGTTTGGGAATCGATATACTGCGTCCGGTTACGGCGATGGCATTGTCGCCCAGCTCATCATGGAAGACTTTGAGGAGCAGGGTAGAGTCGACTCCGCCCGAGAACGCGATGGCGGCTTTTCCCAGGTCGTGGGCAATGCCTCGAAGGTTATCGAGCTTTTCGAGAAGGAGGTGATCAGCATCCATGGGCGTAGGCTACGCTTCCGATTTCGCAAGGAAATCCATCAGCTTCGGGAACTCACGCTGGATCTGGCGATATCCCGAGGCGAAATTGGTGCATAACGCGTCGTAGTCGCGTTCTGTTCCCGAGAGCGTCAGATTCTCTGGGTAAAATACGTATGCGTCGCCGGCATCTTCCATTGCATCGAGTTCGTCGCAGGCTGCGTTATAACGGCGCGGGCGTTTCACCACCGCGTCGCGCATGGCACTGCGATGCCAGAACATCACGTTTCCCCACCAGCCATTGTCCTCTTTGCGGTACCCGCGCGCGCGTGTACGGATAACGACGATTTTGTCGAAGCCGTCACGGCGGATTTGGTGGATCGGCAATCCTCCGCCATCAGCAAATCCGCCGTCGTAGCAATACATGCCATTCACCTTCGGGGGCGGCATGAAGAACGGCAGAGTTGAGCTGGCGCGTACGCGCAGCATGAGGTCGTCAACCGTCGAGAGGTCTTCCTTGCGGAAGAAAAGGTCGCGCCCTGTGTCGCGCTCGAACGAAACAACTGTGCAGCGTGCGGGGTTCGCCATAAAGGTGTCGATATCGAAGGGGAGCACGCCGCCGGGAACGCCCGACTCTTGATAGATGTAGTGGGCGTTGAACATACCTTTGTGGGCCAAGAAGGTTTTCCAGTCACCCATTTGGGGGTCTTGTATGAAGCTCGTGAACGAGCAGATGGCGCGATCTGCATCGCGCGATACATAGTTGCAAGCGTTTGAGCTTCCGGCGCTTACACCATAAACGTTGTTGAAGTAAACGCCGTTTTCCAGCAGATAAGCCACGACAGCGCAGGTATAGGCGGCGCGCATGCTGCCACCTTCGAACAAGATGGCGGTTTTGAATACGTTGCTTTGCAGTTCGTTTTCCATGGCAAGCCATTATAGCGCTACAATTCATTACCGCGAGTGGGTCAGACGGCCGCGTGCGCTTTCTGGCGCATGAGGAAAGTCCGGGCTCCTACAGGCAGGGTGCCAGCTAACGGCTGGGCGGAGCGATCCGACGGAAAGTGCCGCAGAAAAGAAAACTCCCCCGATGCGGCGGCTTGCCGCCGCTCCGGGAGAAAAGCTGAAACGGTG
>CAYOBD010000184.1:0-4818 GCA_964402005.1 uncultured Eggerthellaceae bacterium | reverse complement strand
CTGCAAGGGAGACTGCTCGAGCAAGCGCCCAGATCTTATTGAAGTTAGCCCTGGTCATTTGGTAGCCTGTCACCTTCATTGTGCCTGAGGGCATGTGAAGATGCTTAACGCTTTTATGCGTTCGACCGAAGAACGGAGAGAGGAATGGCAAAGATAGCACGGGTGTTGATAGCGGCAGTCGCATTAGCACTTACCGCCGCATGCTTTGCTGCCTGTGGGAGCGGGTCGTCGAATGCGCCGAATACGTCAGACAGCCAGTCGAGCGCAACGAGTGCGAATGCTCAGCAGCCGCAGCAGAGCGCGGCAAGCACGCATGATTCTGGCAAGCACGTTATCGGTGTTGCCGTCTATGATGTAGGGGACAACGAGGTTATCATGTTCCGCCAGTACCTGGAAGAATACATCGCCGGTGTCTGTTTCGATGATGTCGAGTTCCTTTACTCGAACAGCCTGAGCACCACAGATGACGTGCTTGCGTTCATCGACGATGTGGCGGCGCACGGTGGAGAAGGCATCATGAGTTTCTTCAGTCTCGATCTTCCGGCTGAAGTGGAGCGTTGTGCCCAGCACGGCATGTATCACATCGTGGCTTCCGGCACGGTGAGCAAGGAGGATTTTGCCGCCGTCGAAGACAACGAGTATTTTCTCGGCTGCATAGGTCCCGGCGATAAAGTAGAGTTCTATACCGGCGTGGACATGGTTCAGAATTTCGTAAAGCGAGCCTCGGGCAATCGATATTTCATCTTGACTGGCGGCGCTTCCATGGGCAACGAGATGCATTTGCTGCGCGCGAAGGCCATGCTTGATACGCTTGCCGGCAGCTACCATGCCGATTTGGGCGATACGGAGGCGCTTGCCACGAGCGCGGAGCCGGTCACGGTGGATACGGGGCGGCTTCTTGTCACAGTTGCTCCTGGTTATCTCAACTTGGAAGACATGCGTGCAACGGTAGAGGATGCATTCAAAGCCGGTGAATACGACTACGTTATGTCGACCATACCCGTAGAGCCGATTCTGGACACCCTGGACGAATCGAGCGCGATTATCGGGCAGGTGGATTGTTACACGCAGGACAACCAGCTGTTGTTCCAGCGAGGAAAGCTTGATTTCTTGGCTGGCAAGTACGGCTCCATGGTGGGTCCGTCTTTTGCTGCCATGTACAACGCCGTTACCGGCTATGCGGACGATTTCCGCGACAATGGCAAGGCATTCCGAGCTACGCAGGGAATGTGGACATCCGAAAGCGTCGAGCAGTTCAACGAGATGTATGAGTTCGCATCGAATCTGATTACGCCGGCATACAACTACGAGGATATCTACTCGATATGCCGTGTGACCAATCCCGGTGCGACGCTGGAAGATCTGATCGATATGGCGGAGGCGTGCTCATTTGAGGATGCTTTGGCCCGACGCGGCGAGTTGGCAGAACAATAGGAATCGCTGTTCTTTCCCTGCTCAAGGGATTGGATGGACGGTTTCTACGTTTTGAATGGTTGCGCGCGACCCGTTTCCCTTCCCCGGGTCGTGCGCAACCGTGTTTAAATGAAGGCGCTTCCAGGGAGCATCCAGCATGGGAGGATGCAGGAGGGGCGCACAGAAACGAATTGAAAGAGTACGTGAATGGCACAGACGGGGCGTGGTTTGACGAGTGGCGTGATTTGGAAGCAAATCGTGCTTTTTGCGTTGCCGCTGCTTGCAGCAAGTCTGATTCAGCTGCTGTACAACTTCGTGAACCAAGTGTTCGCCGGGCAGTTCATCGGTACGAACGCGTCGGCCGCCATCGCGGCGAGTGGGCTTCTGCTGGCGTGCCTCGTCAATTTCTTCAACGGTCTGGGCGTAGGCGCGAGCGTGATTGTGGCGCACCATTTCGTCCAGGAGGGGCACGACGACTACTCGAAGGCGCTTCATACGACCGCAGCGCTTGCGCTCGTCGGCGGCGTGGCACTCACTGTAATCGGCTTGGTGTGTGCTCCGATCTTCCTCGCGTGGTTGCAGACGCCTGCCATCGTGTTCGATGATGCGGTGCTGTACTTGCGCATCTACTTCATCAGCAGCTTGCCGATGGTTTCATACAACCTGCTTGCCGGAGTGATTCGCGCGCTCGGCAACTCGAAGTCGCCAATGTACTACCAGCTGATCGGCGGGTTCGTAAACCTTGTGATTAACATTCTGCTGGTCACCGTGCTGCAAGTGGGTGTGGTCGGTCCGGCGATTGCGACTGTGTTCGCACAGTTGATAAGCGCGATTTTGGCGTTTAGATACCTATTGCGGTTGGACGAGCATCATCGCCTGTACCCGCGCCGCATCCGTTTCTATGGACATATGCTTGTGCGTATCTTGAAGATCGGCGTGCCGGCTGGAATCCAGCTGATGTCGATTACGTTGTCGAACTTGATCATCCAGGCGCAGATTAATCTGCTATCCGTGAAAGAAATCGCCGCATTTGCGTACTACTTCCAGCTAGAAAGCTTCATCTACAACCCGATTACGGCGATCGGCCAGACAGTGATGGTGTTCGTGAGTCACAATGTGGCAGCCGGTCAGCCAACGCGGGCAAAGAAAGGCCTGCGCACAGCCATCATCATCGGACTTGCAGTGTCGATAGGCGTAGCGATTCTGATGATTGCCATCGCGCCACTATGCTTCGGGCTGTTCACGCCCGACGCCGAGACGATCGGATTCGGCGTCGTTGTTATGACGACCACGTTCCCATTCTATTTCTTCTACGTGTTCATCGAGGCGTTCTCGAACGCAGCGCGCGGGGCGGGGCGTTCGTGGCAGCCGATGGCCATCGTGCTTTCTTGCATGTGTGGTCTGCGTCTGGTGCTGCTGTTCGTACTCGTCAGCATGATCGGGGGCATCCAATCCATCGCGATGGTGTATCCGATCACATGGGGCGTGGCGGGTTGCCTACTGGCCGCATACTATTTCTTCAGCCACTGCATCGATAGGGCGGATGTGATTGTGCCGGCCAAGCATGAGGAAGGATCTGGCGAAGAGGAAGAATCTGCCGAAACGGAAGAATCTGCCGAAGCATGAGCTCTTATGTCAGGGATCAGAAGCTCGGCAAGTCAGGTGCATGGTTCAGACATACCGAGACCCTGACTCCTCGGCATGGCAAAGAAAAACGACCCGACAACCTTGCTGGTTGGCGAGTCGTCTTTGACACGGACGCTTTATCAGCTGACGCGATATTGCGTCTAACTTAAAATGCGGGCGCTCCGTTAGCTGAAGCGATACGGCGCTTAGCCTAAACGAGCACCTCGCAGTCGGGCTCGATGTCGGCGAACAGCTTGACGATTTGCTGCAGGTTGGCATCGAACGTCTCGTCGGTCGAATCAAGCGTCAGCTTGTAGGTCATGGCATTCACGGAGACCTTGTTGACGCCGTCGAGCTTTTCTGCAGCCGCCTGAATCTTGCCCGCGCAATTGGCGCACAGCTCGCCGTCCAACTTGTAAACCTTACGCATTTCGGTACCCCTTTCCTGGTAATATGAACAACTGTTCAAACGTTCAACTGAATGATAAAGCTTCACTGGGAGTCTGTCAATAGAGTTTCTTGTCTTTTTGCGGCAGCAGTATTTGCGTATCGCCAAGCGCTACCCGTTGCTTGTTGTCTGCTGCCGTTATTGCGCGTTGCTCGTTACGATAACTGCTTTTACGGCACGCGATGATGCGCGAAAAAAGCGGCGCAGAATATGTCTGCGCCGCTTGGTCATGCTGTTTTCTATTCCGGATTAGCGATGATGATGGTGGCAATGGCCATGGCCATGCCCGTGGTGTCCGTGATGCCCATGGTGTCCGTGGTGCCCGTGGCAGCAGCCGCCCTTGCCATGGCGGCGATGGGCCTTGCGGCCCTTCTTCTTGCCATCGATGCCGGCATCCTTGCACGACAGGATCAGCTTCTCGGTCAGGGCATCGAGCTGCGTGAGCTCTTCAGCGCTGAAATCTGCGAGGATCTTGTCGGCGGCCTTGTCGTTGGCAGCTTCGTGCTTCTCGGCAAGCTTGCGGCCTTCGTCGGTCAGCTTGACGGTGTAGGTCTTCTTTTCATCGGTTTTCTCGATGGCTACGTAACCGTTGCGCTCAGCCTTGCGGACGACGCCCTTCAGCATTCCGCGGCTCAGTCCCAGGATGCTCGTCAGCTCGCGCTGGGTTGCGCCGTCGTTGTCAAGCAGCACGCGCAGCAGGGCGCCTTGACCGCGCTTGTAGCTCTTTGGACCGTTCTTGCGGAAGGCGAGACGTGCTAGCTTGTCTGCCTTCTTCAGCTGAGCGAGTGTCTTTGCAGCTTCATTCATGGTGATTCCTTTCGTTTGAGGGCGGCCGGGTGAGATAGGTTGCGTTCGTCGAAAGGCCGCCCGTTTTGCCGAGTGGTCACTATACACGCGCAAAACAATAAAGATGGATTATTCACAAAACAATCAATGAATAAAAGAAAAACAAGGTAAAAGCCGTAAAATAAATTATTCATGAATAGAAATATAAACAAATGACGAAACGTGATGTAACGGGATGAAGGGCTACGAAGAGCCGTGAAGGGCTACGAAGACCTACGAAGACCTACGAAGAGTTGCGAAGAGCGACAGAGCATAATATGCTGAAGGATAGTGCCCCAATTCCGATTCGCTGAGGAATTCCGATCCGTCAATCTCGTGCAAGTTCGGGCAGGCTTTGCACGAGATTGACGGTACGGAATCGATTTTTGGCTGTCGACAAAGGTGGTTTAAATATAGACCCTGGTGAGCGATTACATAGTAAATAACTAGATAGTTCCGATCCGGCCATCTCGGGCCAAGTTTGTTGGGGCTGCCGGAGAGTGACG
>CAYOBD010000183.1:0-4823 GCA_964402005.1 uncultured Eggerthellaceae bacterium | reverse complement strand
GGTGTCCGCCGCTTGCGCAGGCGGGGTTAACCGTGCTGTTAGGTAAACGCTCTGCCGCCGAGCAGCCGTAGGCGGGCACCCCTCGGGAATCCGCCGCTTGCAACAACAAGTGCGATTGCAAGGCTTCTAGGTTTATTGCAGGTTTTCCCGGATCCAATCGATGTTGGCCGTGACGGTTGCAATCAGCTCTTCGGTCGAATCGAACTTGATCATCGGGCGCAGGTATTCGACGAACTCGAGCGTGATGTCGCGCCCTACCAGGTCGCCGTTGAAATCAAGGATATGTGCCTCCATGTCTGCGTTTGCAGAAGCTTCGAAGGTGGGGGAGACGCCCACGGATACCGCAGCCTTATACCGGGCGTTGCCGATGGTCGCCCATGCGGCGTATACGCCTTCCCCGAGCACGCGGTCGTGGGGTTTGACTTGCAGGTTCGCAGTCGCGAATCCGAAACCCGTCCCTTCGCCGCGCCCACGTTGCACCGTCTCGCGCAGGGAGTAGGGGTGTCCAAGCAAGGTAGTCGCCTCGCGCAGCTTGCAATCCTGCAATAGCAGCCGTATGCGCGTAGCCGTGATCGGCTTGCCGTCAGAGGATACAAGGCCGTGCGCGTGGATGCGGCATCCGACGCGCGTTCCCCAGCGCCGCAGGGTTTCAACGGTGCCCGCAGCTTTCGCGCCGAAGCGGAAGTTCTCGCCGACATGCAGATGGGCCGGCACTCCAGCGGAAAAAGTGGTTTCAAGGAACTCGTCTGGCTCGAGTGTGAAAAGGTCATGCGTAAAGGGCAGGATGACTACGGCATCGGCGCCTGTCTGCTCGAGCGCTGCCAGGCGGTCTGCATTGCGCATGAGCTTCTTCAGACGGTTAGGGTGAAACACCTCGTCGGGATCGATGTCGAATGTGAGGATGATCGAGCATCCGCATGCGTCATCTGCCGCATGGGTCGAAGCGACGGCTTGGTCGATCAAATAGCGATGCCCCTGATGCAGGCCGTCAAATACCCCGAACGCACATGATGCGCCCGCGAAGAGCTTTCTGTCGAATGTGTTGTCGGCGGTATATTGCACCGCGTCCTCCTGTCTTTCTGCGCGCAAAGGATTGTACCAGTGAATGGGTTGCGCATCCCAGGGATGGAAAACTCATCGGATAAGCGCCATCGCGCAACGTGCCGAGGCTGCCGCAAGCGCCATCGTGCAACACGCTAAGGTCTCTGCAAGCGCCATTGCACAGTGCGTCGAGGCCGCCATGTCGTATCAGGTGGTTTTGTGCTTTAATTCAACATAGATAGGCAATTGCAGTTAGATACGTAGCAGAGGATGGGCATGGGCGCCAAAGGCGTTTGGATTGCGGAACACAGAAAGCACGTGCTGCGTGCATTGCTCTTCTGCCTGATCGGGATTGCTATCAATTTTGCTGGTGCCCAGTTGGCCAGGGTGCTTGGCCTGCCGTTGTATCTCGATTGCGCTGGAACCATCCTCGCGGCGGCTATCGGCGGATATGTACCTGGCATTTTCGTCGGTTATGTAACCAATCTTCTCAACACCATATCTTCTGACACGATGCTCTATTACGCGGTGATCAGCGTGCTCATCGCCGTGGTTGCGGCTTTTCTAGCCAATCGCGGATGGTTCAAGCATCCTCTTAAAGTGTTGGCTGCAATCGTCATCTTCGCGCTGATCGGCGGTGTGGGCGGCACATTGATCACATGGGGTTTGTTCGGCACCGACTCGATCAGCGAAATCACAGCGCCAATCGCCCTCGCTTTCCTCAATGACGGCATGAATCCGGCAACTGCGGAGATGCTGGCCGATTTCTTGGCCGATCTCGCGGATAAAGCTATCGTCGTGGTCATCTGCGTCCTGGTCATTCGGCTCCTGCCCCAGCGCATCAAGGATAAGTGCGACTTCGAGCTGTGGCAGCAGACACCTCTTTCCCGCGAAAGCCTGGAGGCTGCTGACCATACCCACTCGCGCGTCGCATCCGTGCGCACGAAGGTGGTCTTGCTCGTGTCGATCATCATGGTGCTCATTGCTGTGGTCACTTCCGTTATCAGTTTCATCCTGTTCAACGGCACCATGGTCGACGAACAGGCTAAACAGGCCGAAGGCGTCGTGGAACTGGCTAGCAAGGCGATAGATGCCGACAAGGTAAACGAGTACCTGACGGGTAACGAGAACATGCCGGGCTACAAGGAAACCGAAGAAGAGCTTGCTCGCATCCGAGATAGCTTCGACAACGTGCAATACGTGTACGTTTACCAGATTCGCGAGGATGGCTGCCATGTAGTGTTCGATCCCGATACGGCAGATGAGCCCGGGTCGGATATGGGTGACGTAATTGACTTCGATGAGGATTTCCTGCCCGTTTTGGACGATCTTTTGGCTGGCGAGCCCATCGATCCGCTGGTTTCGAACGGGTCCTACGGATGGTTGCTCACGTATTATATGCCCCTGCACGATTCCAACGGCGAGTGCGTGGCCTATGTGGCTGCCGACCTGTCGATGAATAGCATCGTCAGCGACAGCTACTCGTTCATGGTGCGCGTTATCGCGCTGTTTGCAGCTTTCTTCATCTTGGTCTGCGTGTTGGTGCTGTGGCTGGCCAAATATAGCATCATCCTTCCCGTCAACTCGATTGCGATGGCCACGGGCGGTTTCGCGTTCGACAGCGAGGAAAGTCGCGAGGATGCCGTCGAACAGGTACGTCGTCTGAACATCCATACGGGCGACGAGATTGAGAACCTGTATCTGGCTGTGGCGAAGACGGCAGAGGACACGATGGACTTCATTGCCGACGACCAGGAGAAACGTGCGACCATCGCGCGCATGCAGGACAACCTGATTCTGGTTATGGCCGATCTGGTCGAAAGCCGCGATCAATTCACGGGCGACCATGTGCGCAAGACGGCAGCTTACACTGGTATCGTCATGAAGCAGATGCGCAAAGAGGGCATTTATACCGATCAGCTGACCGACGAGTTCATAGAGAATGTCGTGCGTTCCGCGCCGTTGCATGACATCGGCAAGATTGTGGTGTCCGACACGGTTTTGAACAAGCAGGGCCGCTTGACCGACGAAGAGTTCGAGATCATGAAGTCGCACACGACGGCCGGCCGTGAGATCATCGAGCATGCCAAAGGCGCCGTATCCGAGCCCACGTATCTGGACGAAGCAGGCAATTTGGCGGCCTACCATCACGAGAAATGGGACGGAACGGGCTATCCGATCGGTCTGTCGGGCGAGGACATTCCGCTGTCGGCTCGCATTATGGCTGTGGCCGACGTATTCGATGCGCTTGTGTCCAAGCGCAGCTATAAAGACGGCTTCCCAATCGAGAAGGCGATGGGCGTTATTCGTGCGGGCGCCGGCACGCACTTCGACCCGAAGATAGCCCAGGCATTCCTGCATGTCGAAGACGAAGCGCGCCGAATTGCCGAGGCGAATGGAGATGTCGTCCTGTTTGATTCCGGCGTCGAGATCGTCGATCCGCACGAATCGTAAGTGTTACGCCGGCTCAGATGGTGTGCTGGCCCTGGGGTATCGCCGCATTTGTTGGGCATGCCGGCACGGGGCTGGCGTATAACCCAGAGTGCTCCTTCCTCCCAGTGCATTCCGCTCAGATGTGGTAGAGTTGCATCATATGAAAACCCTGCTTATCATACCTGCCTTCAACGAGGAGGCTTCGATTGAGCGCGTTGTGGCTGGCGTCGTGGATGCGGGCTACGATTACGTTGTCGTGAGCGATGGGTCGTCCGACCACACGACCGATGTGTGCCGTGCCAATGGTTTCCGTTTCGTCGACTTGCCGGTGAACCTCGGTTTGGCTGGGGCGTTCCAAGCAGGCGTGAAGTATGCGCGTATGCGGAACTACGATTGCGTCGTGCAATTCGACGGCGATGGGCAGCACAAGGTCGAATACATCGCCTCTCTGGTCGATGCGCTCGGCGATTGCGATATCGCGATAGGATCGCGCTTCGTTGACGAGGGCAAACCGCGCAGCTTGCGCATGTTCGGGAGCAATCTGATAGCGGCCATGATCAGGGTCACGACCGGCCGCCGTCTGACCGATCCCACCTCGGGTATGCGCGCCTACGGGCCGCGTGCCATAGAAGAGCTTGCCGTAGGCCCCAATCTGGGACCGGAGCCCGATACCCTTGCCTATCTGATGCGGAAAAAGGGGCTTACGATTCGTGAAGTGCAGGTGTCGATGAGCGAGCGGTTGGCTGGCGAAAGCTACCTGAACCTTAAGAGTTCGGCGGCTTATATGGCGCGCATGGCATTGTCGGTGCTGGTCATGCAGTTCTTCAGATAGGTGGTTCAGATGTCGATCGCCCTCAGAATCGCACTCATCGTCGGCGCCGTCGCCCTGGTTGCTCTCGTAATCGCCGGCGTGCGCAAATCCCGCATGCGCATCGAGGACTCCCTGTTCTGGATAATCTTATCGTTGCTGATCTTGGTGCTGAGCATCTTCCCCGACATCGGATACTGGGCATCCTCGATGCTTGGTGTGCAGTCGCCTGTGAATTTCATAATGCTGCTCTTCGTTGCCGTGCTCATTGCCAAGTGCTTCTCACTCGCGCGACAGGTGTCACAGCTCGAGAACAAGGTCAAAGAGCTGACCCAGCGGGTAGCGGTCGACAGGCTCGATCATTTCGAGCGTGCCAAGAGTGGCTCGAAACCTTGCTCTGCCGACGCCGTCAAAGCAGCTTCGGCAGAATCCGAGAGCGAATCGTAGGGGCGATCTAACAACGGGTGACAACGGGGACGGAGGGTTCTGTCACGCCGTGGCAGAACCCACCGTCCCCGTTGTCACCCGGTGACCTGCAACG
>CAYOBD010000182.1:0-4848 GCA_964402005.1 uncultured Eggerthellaceae bacterium | reverse complement strand
CTCCTGCGCGTCTGCCTTGATCTGGGAGACATCGGCAGCGGTTGCCTTCTGGATGCCGCGACGGATGCCTAGCGCGTCAGCGCCGGCGGTCACGTTGCGCAGGCCCTCGCGGACGTTGACGTCGGCCAGCAGCGTGGCGGTGGTGGTGCCGTCACCGGCAACGTCGTTGGTCTTGACAGCGGCCTCGCGCACGAGCTGGGCGCCCATGTTCTCGACCGGATCCTCGAGCTGGACCTCCTTGGCGACGGTCACGCCGTCGTTGGTGATGGTGGGGGCGCCGTACGTCTTCTCAAGCGCCACATAGCGGCCCTTCGGGCCAAGCGTCACCTTTACGGCGTCGGCCAGCTTGGTCACGCCGTTGGCAAGCGCGCCGCGCGCGTCTGCCTCAAAACGAATGCTCTTTGCCATGATTGGTTCCTTTCAGTTATTCGACGATCGCATAGATATCGTCGGCGCGAAGAATGAGCACTTCCTCACCGTCGCACTTGACTTCGGTTCCGCCGTACTTGCCGTAGAGAACCTTGTCGCCCACCTTCACGGGCACGGGCACCTTGTTGCCGTCCTTGTCCAGCTTGCCATCGCCCACCGCGATGACGATGCCCGTCTGCGGCTTCTCTTTGGCCTCGGTCGCCAGGTACAGTCCGGATGCGGTCTGCTCCTCAGCCTCGTCGGCCTTGACGATCACGCGATCGCCCAACGGTTTCAATGCCATTTCACGCCTTCCTTTCACGTTCTGACATCACTTACCTATTTCAGTAATTAGCACTCCGACGCTTGGAGTGCTAACAGGTACGTACTATAGCATCATGGGCTTGCCATGGAGGAACTTTACCGAACTGTCACTTTCCCGCCACAAAGCAAATGGAACAAAACGCAAACGGGGCAAACGCAAAGGGTAAACGCAAGCGAAGTAAAACGCCGGCAGCGCAAAGTCCCTGGGCGGTCTTTGCCCCATTTGCCCGCGATGTCGCTGCTCGGGTGGGCTTTGCCCCGCGTCCGTGCGATGCTGCCGCTCGGACGGGCTTTGCGTCACTCCCCAAGCAGAGTCACGCCGGACATCTCCTCGAAGTTGCCATGGCAGTAGAGCTCCCACTCCCGATCATCCATAACCGCACGCAGCTTCTCGTTGTAATCGTGCACATACCACGCCGGCGGGAACGGATAGTCCGAACCGTAGACGATGCGCTCGATGCCCAGCACTTCTCGCACGAGCTTGAACGCCTCAATGGAGGTGTTTCCCGACGAGTCGACCCAGATGCAGTTTTTGAAGTAGTCGACGATGTCGCGTTGATGGAACGTGCCCACATGCCCGAGAGGCATGCCGAAATTCCAGTTCATGCGCTCCATCAAGAATGGCAGGGCTTCGCCGAAATGCCCGAGGCACACCTTGAAACCGGGGTGCTTATCGAACGTGCCGTTCACGATGAGCGCTACCATCGTGGTCATCGTGTCGATGGTAAAGCCGAGACCTGCCGAGTCGAACACGTAGCCGTACTTGAGCATACGCCGCGATGTGGCGACTGTGGGGTGCAGGAACGTGTATATGCCGAGTTCGACCGCCTTGGCGATGATAGGCTCGAATTCAGGGTCGTCGAGCGCGCGATCTCCATAGTTGGAGTGCGTCTGCCAGGAGACGAACCCCAGCTCGTTCACGCAGCGATCGAGCTCTCGCACAGCCTCATCGGGATAATAGACGGGCAACGTTGCCGCACCCATGAAGCGATCGGGGAACTTTTGCACGATGCCATGCAGGTAATCGTTCGTGCGCCGGCATAGGTCGACAGCCTCGGGGATCTTCAGCTGCGACACGCCGGGCGCAGTGCTTAGCACCGCCATGTTGTAGCCGCTCTCCTCCATCGCGGCGAAGCGCATATCATCGATGTCCATCAGACGATCGTCGGGCTGGGCGACTGCCATCACGCCATCGTCCGAATCGACAAACGTCGAAACGCGCGACTCGGGATTGTGATAGGGAATCTGCCCGGTGCCCTCGTTGCGATCCCATACATCGAAAATGTCCTGGGTAAGGAAATGGTGTTCGACGTCGACAATGCGCATATGCGCCCCTTTCCTCGCGATGGATGCTGCATCCATTATAGGTGGCATAGGCGAGCATCGGCGCACATTGACGAGCAGGCATAGGCGAGCAGTGCGGTCATGGTTCAAGTGGCCGATTCTGATGTATGCTGTCAGAGATACATATGGCAGGCAAACTCGACATAGGGATGTACCGCTCGGTGCTCGCAATCCGCGAGGCATACCGCTTCGACATCGGTACGGCGTTCATGCGCGTGTTTCAGTTCTCGATCACGGTCGGCATGGTCTCGATGCTCACGTTGGCGGGCTATTCGGCGTTCTGGGCAGGCACCGTTGCATCGCTCGCCGCACTGTGCACATTCGTCATATCGCCTTTCGTGTCGAAGCGTATTGACCGCGATGGGCAGCGCGCCATCGTGCCGAAGGCAATAGCGATCACAATCGTGGGACTGGCAACGATCCTTGCGACCGTCGCTTTGGAAGGACCAGTATGGGTATGCTATGTCGGCGCCGTATTGATGGGCTTTCTTCCCAGCTCACCGGCCTTGGCGCGTGCGCGCTGGACATATCTGCTGGAATCGGGAAAACTGGGCGCGCGCGCCCCCGAGCTCAAGACGGTGTTCTCGTATGAAGGCATCATCGAGGACATCGCCTTCATGGTGGGACCCGCATTCACGGTCGCCGTCGGCTCGATGGTCGCTCCAGCGGCTGGCATGGCAGTGCTCGGCGTTCTGCTTGCCGTCGGGACGGTGCTGCTCGTCTCGTCGCGCGGCACCGAACCGGACGAGGATTTCCGCACGGCGCAAATCGAGAAGGCGGAAGCGGAAGCGGAAGCTTCTGGGCCGAAGCGGACGCAGCATTTGCGCAGCATGTTCCTCGAGTCGGGCACGGTGCGCATGCTCTTCTTCGGGTTTTTGCTGATGGGAACGTATTTCGGCGTACTCAACACGACCGAGATCGCCTTCACCGAGGCAATCGGCATCCCCACGGCGGTAAGCGGGGCGCTCATGGGTTCGGCCATTGTGTCGGCGACCGGCGGCTTCATCTTCGGCATGATGCGCATCAAAGCGCCGGTGCATCGCCAATATGTGATCATCGGTATCATCGTCGGAATCGGCTACACGTTCATGATCCTGATCGACTCGATCCCCAAGCTCTATGCAGTGTCGTGGATTCCCGTCGTCTTCTACGCGCCGTTCTTGATCACGTCGAGCGCGCTCTGCCAGGCGCGCGTGCCCAAGGAGCGTCTGACCGAGTCGCTTACCTGGATGAACAACGGCACAGTCTGCGGCATGGCGGTCGGACCTACGCTTGCCGGATTCTTCATTGATTCGTTCGGCTGGCCGGCCGGCTTCGCAGTCGGCGGCGCCGCAGCCGCCATGCTCGCCGTCGCCGCAGCGCTATCCACCCTACTTTGGCGGCGCAAAGTCTGAGGAGGCTGGAAATGCATTACTCGGAAGGATCGAAGTGGCGGCCGCTGTTTGAAACGACCCCGGCCATGCTGCAGATTGCGACGGGATGCGGGCACAACGCCTGCAAGTTCTGCACCATGTACAAAGGGACGCGGTTCCGCCTATCCGAGCGCACAGAGATCGAAGCCGATATCGCCGAGATGGCGCACGTCTGGCTTGTGCCTCCCGAACGCATCTTCTTGACCGGCGGAAACGCATTCGGCGTACCGCAGGATCACCTCGTATTCGCGCTGAAGTTGATTCGCGAGCAGCTGCCCCACACGAAGAGCGTGGGCTGCTTCGCACGCGTGGGCGACGTGAAGCAGAAAACCGACGACGACTTGCGCGAGCTGGCCGAGCTTGGCATCGATGACATCTCCATCGGCGCAGAAGGCGGCTACGACCCGGCGCTCGCCTTCATGGGCAAAGGCCACACCGCTGCCGACATCGTCGCACAATGCGCACGGCTCGACGCGGTCGGCATCGCATACGATCTGTTCTACCTCGCGGGCATCGCCGGCGCCGGCAAGTGGGAAGACAACGTCCGCGCCACCGTGGACGTGTACGGGCACACGCATCCGCGTCGCATCATGGTGCACACGCTCACGCAGTTCGAAGGGGCACCGCTCCTTCGCGACATCGAACGCGGTGACTTCGTGCCGGAAGATGAACTGGACATCCTGCGCGAACTACGCATGCTCTGCGCCGAACTGCCGATCAGCACGTTCATGTTGGCAGCGCACAACAGCAACGTTACACCTTTCAACGCCCGCCTGCCCGAAGACCGCGATGCGGTGCTTGCCCATCTTGATCACGCTATCGCCCATTGGGACGAGGAAACACTGCGCGCCATGCGCAGAGAAGTGAAATCAATGTAAAACCGCAGAAACGCCCTATACGGCGCGAACGCGGTCGGCCAACCAGCTGGCCCATTCCTCAACGCCTTCGCCCTTCGTGGCAGCAATCGGAAAGATGGGCGCCTTCGGATTCAGCTCGTGCACGGCGCTCGTGAACGCATCCACGTCGAAGTCGAACACGGGCATCGTGTCGATCTTGTTCAGCACGACGGCCTCCGACACCTGGAACACGCCCGGATATTTAAGCGGCTTGTCATCGCCTTCGGGTACCGACAAGATCATCACCTTGCAGTTCTCGCCCAGGTCGAAATCCGTCGGACACACCAAGTTGCCTACGTTCTCGACGATGATCAGGTCGAGCCGCTCGAGATCGAGCACGTCGACTGCACGCTTGAGCATGGCGCTTTCCAGATGGCATGCACCGCCCGTATTGATCTGTACAGCGGGCATGCCCTGCTCGCTGATGCGCTCCGCATCCACGTTTGACGCGATGTCACCTTCGA
>CAYOBD010000181.1:0-4882 GCA_964402005.1 uncultured Eggerthellaceae bacterium | reverse complement strand
AGGCAGAGGCCTGCAAAGCCTTCACCCCCGGTTCGAATCCGGGCGTCGCCTCCAATTTCTACGATTTCCTCGCGAAAGGCAGCACGCATGATCGAGGCAGTGTTCTTCGATGTCGGCAACACGCTCATGCGCGATGACCCATCCGTACCCTACCTGTTCACCAGCGTCGCGCGGAATCTGGGGCATGACGTCGATGTGCAGGACGCCATCAGCTTCATGCCGGAAGTCGGCCGCTTCTACGAGCAGCAATACCTGATCGATGGCGATTTCTGGTGCAATCACGACCGTGCCGTGCAGCTGTGGCTCGACATGTACACGATGATTGCGCATGCCTGCGGCATCGAACACGACATCCCCGAACTTGCCCAGGCCGTCTACGATGCGTATCTCGACCCCGCCAACTGGTCGATGTTCCCCGACGCAGACAAATGCATCAAACAGCTGAAATCAACCGGTCTTCGCCTGGCTATCGTATCGAACTGGGACGCCACCTTGGAAAACCTGATCCGCTCGATGGGCAAACTCCCCTACTTCGATGAAGTCATCGCATCCGCCGCAGTCGGATGCCGCAAGCCGAGTACGGCGATCTTCGAAATCGCACTCGAACGCATGGACGTCTCACCCGAGCGCGTCGTGCATGTGGGCGACCTGCCCGAAGCAGACGGCGCCGGCGCAAGCTCGGCGGGCATCACACCGGTCATCATCGACCGCGTCGGGCGCTTCCCGGACTGCGCATATGCACGCGTCGAATCCCTGACCGAGCTGCCGGCACTGATCGAAGAGATGAATTAGAGGCAACACGCCGGGGGAACAGCCATGCGTATCGCCGCAATTTGCGAACGCGGACTACTCTGATTCGGTTTCGGGTTCGATTCCATCCCCAACCTCGGCCCCGACCTCTTCTGCCTGCTCTTCGGCCGCCTTCTTCTCACCGATGCGAGCATGCAGCGCAAGCACATAGTCTTCCGGCTTGTTCTTTAGTCCGATGCACCGCCGGCCTTCGAACAGGCGCTTGTGGGGACAACCGCCCACGCATGTAGGCAGCCATATGCATTCACGGCATTCCTCGTCGGGGACGGGAGAAGCAGTGTTCAGATACATCGTGAGATTGTCGGCATTTGATGCCGTGGCAATCGGGTTGGCCGGGTCCCAGTCGTGTGCGGTGCCGAAAGAAATCCAGGGCTTGTCCACGGCCTCCCAGCATTTCTGCAGATTGCCCTTGTCATCAATACCGACAGACCAGATATTGTGCGCCCCGCAATAGTGGCCGCGACCACTCGCGAAACGCCCCGCCTCTTGACGCACGCTCACATCGCTCTCGTCGCTCTCGCACAACAGCCCCACCTGCTTACCGCGCTCATCGGCAACAGGGCTGCCGCTGACGGGAGCGGGATAATAGTTGATCTCGTTGCCGGATTCCTTCGCCAAGTCATTGATGAACTCTTTGAGCGCGTCCATCTCGGCGCGATTGCCCTCATGCACGTTATGACGCACGTTAACCGTGAAAGGCAGTTTCAGGTCGCGCAGGTTGGCAATGATCCGTTCGAATGTTGGGCCACCGTTCGCCAAATGGCGCGTGGCATCATGCGTCGCCCCCAGACCATCGATGGTGACCTGGGCCGACTTAACTTCGCAGCGCTCCAACATGTCGACGATTTCCTGCGTTAGCAGGTATCCATTCGTGATGATGCCCGCCGAATAGCCCCCGCCGCGATCCTCCGCAAGTTTCTTCAGGCGCTCCGTGAGCGACTCGATGACGTCGGTTGCGAGCAGCGGTTCGCCTCCGAACCAGGTGACATTGATGTTCTTCGCAAGCGCAGCATCGAGCATACGCTCCGCAAGCGCAACAACGTCATCCTGAACCTCGGCGCTCATTTTGCCGCGCCCGTGATCCTCGAAACAATATGGGCAGTCGAAATTGCACCCCATCGTAGGACAGATAGTAAACCCGATGCCATGGTTGCCCGCGCAAGCAGCCCGACCCATAGTCTCGAGCGCTGCTTTCTCGTCGAAATTCGCGATAATGCCGCGCTTGGCGAAACGCTCGATGATGGGATGGTTCTCGTCGAGCTCCTCGAGCACCGAAAGCAGATATGTCTCTATCGGCGTGTACTCAGCGCAATTGCCCTTGAACAGGTTGACAATGGCGACCATCTTCGAATCGGGAATGCGCGCGGACAGGTTGTAACGCGACACATGCCAGCCTGCCTCCCCTGCCGTGCGTTTCTTTTCCTGCTGCTCGTCGGCCAAACCTTCGATGCCCATAGCACGCTCCTAAAGTCGGATTCACCCTATCGAGATATTGTATGCTTACGCGGCTCGCCCCGTCCCGAAGAATTGGAGATGAAGCATTGAGCCCTTCGGGAATGATTACTAAATGAATCCTTAAGACAAAACCCGTCGAAGACCCATATAATTACCAACAGCGAAAAGCTGACAAAAGGAGGCATCATGAAATACGAAGAACTCAAATTCAGCAAAAGAATCATGGCATTCCTAGTCGTGGCTGCCCTGGCAGCGATTGTAGCGCTTGCGGGATGTAACGGATCCCAAGGCGGCTCCGGTTCTGAGCAGAAACCCGATTCAGCCGCACCCGCTGCGACTAGCGCGCCGGCAAACACGGCTCCTGCCGACACCTCGGCACAGCCGGCCGCCCCGGCTGCCGACCAAGCGGCTCCCGCAGCTCCAGCGGCAGCTTCAACCACTGATGGCTATATCGGCGACGATGCGGCCAAGGCGATAGCGCTCAACGATGCGGGCCTGGCTGAGACCGATGTCACCGAGCTCAAGTCCGAGCTCGACCTCGACGATGCCGTGGTGCACTACGATGTGGACTTCAAAGCCGGCGGTCTGGAGTACGACTACGACATCGATGCCACGACCGGTAACATATTGTCCTCCAATTCCGAAGTGGATGATTAAACGATGCGCGGGGAATATATAAGACCAGTACGCCCGATCGGGCGTACTGGCGTTTTCGCAGCCGCGGCTGTGCTGGCGTGCGGCCTGCTGTTTCCATCGCTCGCATTCGCTGCAGTAACGATCGACGAGACTGAGCTTGCCCAAGGCGAAAACGCAGTGGGCGGCGGCACGGCAACACTGGCGGATACGGTGCTCGACATGGTTAATGTCACAGCAGGCACGCTTTACACCGACCAGGATCTGACCGTCAATTTCAACGGCGGCAACGAAGTCGGGAACGTCGACGTCGCAGGCTCAGCCGAAGTCGAACTCAACTTCACGGGCGAGAACGAGGTCGAAGAGGTCCACGCAACGGAGAGCTCCGATGTGACGATTAACGCCGACGGCCACAACGAGTTCGAAGAGATCGAAGCGTCCGAGCAATCGAACCTTACGATCAACGTGACCGGCGAAAACGAATTCGAGGAAATCGTAGGCCGCGACGATGCCAACATCACTATCCGCGGTACCGACTGCCAGAAGAAAGACACCGTCGAACTGGGCGATGATGAGCAGGATACGGCAATCACGACCGAGAACGGCACGCTGACCATCGACCATGTGACAGTGGAGATCGAGGCCGAGGAGGCTGTCATCGGGTCTTCGAAGGGCAATGTGACCATCGATACCTCGAAGATCGAAGCGGACGATGACACCGAGTACACCGAGATCATGGCTGGCGGCACGATGGAAATAACCGAATCGGTTATTGAGATAACGGGCACGGTCCACTCCGAAGGCAAGATGACGATCGACCACTCTGACGTTAAGGTTGAGGCGCCTGAGGGCGAATACGGCAACAAGAGCCCCTACCGCGTCTGGTCCAAGACCGGCATCGAGCTTAAGCGTGAAGAAAACGGCGAGGTCAAAGAGGGCAAGATCGGCGACGATGACGTCTACTACGTCGACACGGATGACGGTGATGACGTCGACCTCGAAGCTGACGGCGACCCCGCGTACTACAAATGCAAGGATAAGGGCGTAAATGCCGCTCCCTTACCGAAGACGGGCGACAACAGCAACCCGATAGGCCTTGCGATTGCAGCTGCAGCATGCGCCGCAATCGCCCTTTTCTCCGCAAAACGGCGCAAGGAAGAAAGAGTGCTTTAAAACAAAAGCGCGTTCTATAAACCATAAGAACGCCCTGCAAGCTTGCAGCTCGCAGGGCGTTCTTGCTTTCCCTTCGTGTTTATTTGCGAAGCAGGGTGACTATTTGGTGAAAGTACCGTAGCCCGCAATTGCCTCATCTATGGTCATTGCACCGGTCGCAACCCCGTAAATCGCCTGCCTCAACTGTATGCCTGCATCATCCGTCAAACCGATAACTTCCGGTGAAATGATCCGGGATTCTGGAACAGCTCCGAATGCAGCGTACATGTCATTGAAGGACAAGTCTTTGGTCGGCGACATAAGCCCCTTATTCTGTGCCATTTCGTTCAGTTCCTGTGACGTGACCAGGAAACGCATAAACTCGTTGGCCATATCCAAATTAGCGCTTTCTTTGTTGACGGAGAACTGAAGGTTCGGCATGTCAAGGAAATATGCACCTTCATCCGTCATGGGAACAGGCACAAAGGCGTACGTAAAGGGATTGGCGATGAAGGATTCGGAACGGCTCTCCCGCTTCTTTGTTCCAGAGACGGCATCTCCAGAGCAGACCATCATGGGTACGTCGCCCTCAAAGAAACGCATGATTACAGCATCGTAGTTGTTTTCGATCTCTGCACAAGCATCAAGATTTACGCAGCCATCGTTAAGGAATTGCATCATCTTCTCAAGCGTGGGCCGCATATACTCGCCAGCCGAAGGATCAAGGGCATTGAGCTTTTCAGGATCTCCTTGCGCTCGTCGTCCTTGGCCTTCAGGAATTTCTGGAATTCCCCCTGGGCCAGCATGACGATCTTGGGGAACTGGTCGGCGT
>CAYOBD010000180.1:4596-4893 GCA_964402005.1 uncultured Eggerthellaceae bacterium | reverse complement strand
GCCTGCCCACCTGGGATCAGCGCTGCCGCAACCCGCATGTTTCGGGTCGGCCGAACCGCAACCGCCATGCTTGTGATCGGCGCTGCCGCAGCCGCCCGATTCGCCCCACATAGCCACGCGCTTCAGATTCTTGCTCATGATGATCCTCCTTCTAACCGTTACCTTGCTATCAGCCGGGCGGCTTCCAGGTCCGCCAGGCTCAGCCCCTCGTTCCTTGCGAGGTTGGGGCATTCCTCGTATGTCGTCTGCCTGCCGGGAATCTGCTTGCGGGCTTGCGCTACCGTGCCAGCGCCGTCG